>NZ_JBHJQI010000174.1:0-16841 GCF_042262805.1 Streptomyces sp. NPDC056361 | reverse complement strand
CTTTTGTTAGCGAGCGTCCTCGCTGTCGATGCCGAGGCCTGGAAGGAGGCCCGGCAGGAGTGGCGGAAGGGTGACGTCGGGGACGTCGGGTGTCGGCTCGCCGCCGGTGGGTCCGGTCGGCGTGCCGGTCGGGGAGGGCTTGAGGAGTCCGCCGGCGCTGCCGCCGAGGAGACCGTCGTCCTCCGGCGAGCCGGTTCCGCTGTCCGTGCTCGGGCTGGTGCCCGTGCTGGGGCCGGACGGGCGGGGCGGTGCCGAGTGGCTGCCCGGGGGAGCCGTGTCGGAGGACGGCGGACGCTGGGTGTCCGAGCCCTGCCCGCCGCTCGGGGTGCCGGGCCTGCTGCTCGGGCCCTCGGAGCCGATCGCGCCCCGCTCGGGTGTGCGGGGGAGCATCGACTGGAGCGGCTCGACGTCTTCGTCTATGGCGTCGAAGACGTGCGTCACCTCGCTGCCGACGTCCGCCAGTTGTACGGGGAGTCGGTCGCGGAGGCCGTTCCAGGTGTCCCGGTGGGCCTGGGCGAAGGAGTTGAGCCGGGCCATCGGGGCGATCTCGCCGTCCCGCTGGTACGCCTGGCGGAGCAGGCGGTGGCCTTCGCTGGCGTCGTGCTTCATTCCGCCCAGGACCCGGCGGATCTCGGCGAGGGACTCGTGGTCCAGGTCGCCGGAGCGGCCGCGTTCCATGAGTCTGCGGGCCTCGCTGAGCCGGGTGGAGGCCTGGTCGAGGTAGATGCCGCCGCGGTCCGCGTCGTCGTCCGCCATCCCCAGTTTGATGTCCTCCATGCCCCGCTTGAGCCCGTAGAGCGAGTCACCGGGCAGGGCGTCGGAACTGGCAGCGGCCACTCCGCCGAAGGCTCCCGCCGCCACACCGACGGTGAGACCGCCGGCGGCGAGGCCCTTGGTCCAGCGGGAGCGGGGGCGGAGTTTGCGGAGTGGGGAGGCCCGGTGGGTTCCCTTGCCGCCGGATGTCCGCTGCTCCGGGACCGTAGGGCCCGCGGCCGCGCTCCCCTCCATGAGCATCGCTTCCATGGCGGCCACGAGCTGGGCTCGCTGCACCACCTTGACCTCGGGGTCAAACTGTGGCTTCGGCAGTTCGCCGAGACCGTTCGCCAAGGCCAAAAGCCGCCCCTGCTCGGCCGGCTCGGCCGGGGCTTCGGGCTGCTCGGCCGCCGCGCCCTCGGACGCCCGGTCCTCCAGGTCCTGGGCGAAGGCGTTCGCCCGCCGGTGCGCCGATACGTTCGCGATCACTGGCGGCACCTCCTCTCGTCATGACGGTCGACTCCCCGAGATGTCCGGAAGGTTGCACACCTTGAGCGCATCCACACGAAAGAGTGAGTGGCTGCGGACATGGCGTGTCCACAGGGAGCCTGCATCCCGCACAACGAGCGGCGCGGCACTTGGGTTACGCGCGAAAGATGATCGGACCAGTGCGTCATCGAGGCGTCACCGACTGTGAGTGGGGCAGGGGTCGCGGGGGTGTGGGGGGAGAGGGGGGCAGGGGAGTGCCGACCGGGGTGGGAGTACATGTGTGGGGGGTGTGCAGCGGTCAGCGGGCGTCGTCCGGGAGCAGCCGGGCCAGGGTGCGGACGGCCCGGTACTGGAGGGTCTTGATGGCGCCCTCGTTCTTGCCCATGACCCGGGCGGTCTCGGCGACCGAGAGGCCCTGGAGGAAGCGCAGGGTCACGCACTCCTGCTGCTGGGGGTTGAGGCGGCGGACCGCGTCGAGGAGGGCGGCGTTGGAGAGCGACTCGAGGACGGAGTCCTCGGGGCTGCGCTCGACCTCGTTGGCGTCGAGCATCTCGCCGGTGGTGACCTCGAGGCGGAAGCGGCTCGACTTGAAGTGGTCGGCGACCAGGTTCCGGGCGATGGTGACGAGCCAGGCGCCGAAGTCGCGGCCCTGCCAGGTGAAGGTGGAGATCCGGCGCAGGGCGCGCAGGAACGTCTCGCTGGTGAGGTCCTCCGCGGTCGCCTTCCCGCCGACGCGGTAGTAGATGTAGCGGTAGACCGTGTCGCTGTACTGGTCGTACAGGCGGCCGAACGCTTCGGCCTCGCCGGCCTGGGCCCGCTCGACCAGGTCCATCATCCGGGCGCTGTCGCTGTCGGCGCTGGGCCGGCGGTGGGTGGTCGAGGTCGTGGAGCGCGCACCACGTCTGCCCACGGCGGCCCCGCCGTCGGCCAGGGCGTAGCAAGGGCCGGCGGGTGCCGGTGCGGCGAAGGCGAAGGCGGGGACAGGGCCGGCGTACGCGGTGGGGACGAAGCCGCGCAAGTGGTCGAGGACCGTTGCGCGCAGCGTAGCCAGGCCCGAGGTGTCAACCCCGACGTGTGGGTACACGGGACTCCCAGAGGCAGAGCTTCCATCACGTGCAGTGCGGGACCGTTCACCCGTCGTGACGACGTGAGGGGTCCTTTGTGCGTTTGAGGAGAATAACGCTTCGTACAGGCAGCGCTACACCCAGTTGCTCAAATCACCGGTTCCGTCGTTTCCGTTACTGCTTGCAGTCGGAAAAGGGCCTGGTTCGTGACTAGTTGTTGATCGCTTTGCTTCCGAGTGTGACTGCGCGCACGCTGCGTTGTGCTCAAGTGCGGGGCGGGTGAGTGATCGTGGCCGCTGCTGGGTAAGGAGTCCGGAATGCCTGGCGGTCGACCTGTGCGGTGGTGTTCGACCACGGACGGGTGAGGGCGGTTGGTCCGGGGTTGTCGCAGATGATCGCAGCCGAAACGTATCGGCAGGCGGGCGGCGCGCCCGGACGGCGTGATCCCCGCGGGGTGTTCGCGTCAGTGGCGGCGGCGGTGCAGGGCGACCGCGGCGGCCGTGCCGCCGGCGAGGGCGCCCAGCCCCGCGGCGGCGGGGATGCCCACCTTGGCGGCCTTGCGGCCGGTCCGGTAGTCGCGCAGCCGCCACTCCCGGTCCTTGGCGTGCTTGCGGAGCTTGGTGTCGGGGTTGATCGCGTACGGGTGGCCGACCAGCGACAGCATCGGGATGTCGTTGTGGGAGTCGCTGTACGCGGCGCAGCGGCTCAGGTCGAGGCCCTCGGCGGCGGCGAGGGCCCGTACCGCCTCGGCCTTGGCCGGTCCGTGCAGGGGCTCGCCGACCAGCTTGCCGGTGTAGACGCCGTCGACGGACTCGGCGACCGTGCCCAGCGCGCCGGTCAGGCCGAGCCGCCGGGCGATGATCGTGGCCGTCTCGACCGGGGCGGCCGTGACCAGCCAGACCTTCTGGCCCGCGTCGAGGTGGGCCTGGGCGAGGCCGCGGGTGCCCGGCCAGATGCGGTCGGCCATGTACTCGTCGTAGATCTCCTCGCCGATCGTCATCAGTTCGGAGACGCGGTGGCCCTGGACGATGGACAGTGCGCTGTCGCGGGCGTCCTGCATGTGCTCGGGGTCCTCGACGCCGGCGAGCCGGAACCAGGCCTGCTGCCAGGCGAATCGGGCGAGTTCGCGGCGCTGGAAGAACTTCCGCTTGTAGAGGCCGCGGCCGAAGTGGAAGATCGCGGCGCCCTGCATCACGGTGTTGTCGAGGTCGAAGAACGCGGCCGCCCGTACGTCGCCGACGACCGGGAACTCGGGTTCGGCCGGTGCTTCGGCCTCGGCCGCGCCGGTCGCCGCGGCCGCCTCCTCCCGCTCCCGTTCCAGCTGGAGCGAGGACTTGCGCGCTGCCTCGGCAGCGGCCTCGCCTGCGAGGACGCTGCGCGCGGTGGCGGAGCGCCTACGGGGGGTGAGCCATCCCAGAGCGGCCATATCGTGAGCATAGCCAGTCTGTTCGGTACTTCCCGACTTGTGACGATGCCAGGGCGTGAACAGTGTGGGGCTCCCCTGTTAATCGGGGGCGGTCCGGTCTGCGGCGGGGTCGCGGGCCCGCAGGGCACAGAATGGACGCCATGTTCGGACGGACGAAGAAGAAGGCCGACCCCGCGTCGCGCACGGTGACGCTGATCGGCAAGCCGGGGTGCCACCTCTGCGACGACGCCCGCGCGGTGGTCGAGGCCGTGTGCGCGGAGACGGGTGCACGCTGGGAGGAGAAGGACATCTCCAAGGACGAGGAGCTCCACCGGGCTTACTGGGAGCAGATTCCGGTGGTCCTGGTCGACGGCGAGCAGCACACGTTCTGGCGCGTTGACGCCGAGCGGCTCCGGCGCGAACTGGGTGCGTGACCGAAAGGCGGTTACCATCATGGACGTTTTGTTGGGTTTCGGGGGCAGCGTCGTGAGAGGTGTGTGCGGTTTTGCCCCCTTCGGGTTCTCAACGCGCTGACGCACTCCCCGGTTCCGCGACGACGGGAACCGGCCGCGTGACCCCGGTCACTTTGGCCGGACAAAACGGACACCATCTTTGTGCACGCGTTCACAAAGACATAGCCTGCATTCGACGGGGCGGTCGTGGGACATATGGCCGCCTGCAGCCCCGCTCATCCCGCAGGAGCACCGTGGCAACTGGCCGAACTCACCGACCGGCGACCCGTAGCCGAGGAATTCCCGAGGCCACCGTCGCCCGGCTTCCGCTGTATCTGCGCGCACTCACCGCGCTGTCGGAGCGCTCCGTACCCACGGTCTCCTCCGAGGAGCTCGCGGCCGCCGCGGGCGTCAACTCCGCGAAGCTGCGCAAGGACTTCAGCTATCTCGGCTCGTACGGCACCCGCGGGGTCGGCTACGACGTCGAGTACCTCGTCTACCAGATCTCCCGCGAGCTGGGCCTCACCCAGGACTGGCCGGTCGTCATCGTCGGCATCGGCAACCTCGGCGCCGCGCTCGCCGGCTACGGCGGCTTCGCCTCCCGCGGCTTCCGGGTCGCCGCGCTGATCGACGCCGACCCCGCGATGGCCGGCAAGCCGGTCGCCGGGATCCCCGTCCAGCACAGCGACGACCTCGAGAAGATCATCCACGAGGACGGCGTCTCCATCGGCGTCATCGCGACCCCGGCCGGCGTCGCCCAGCAGGTCTGCGACCGGCTCGTCGCCGCCGGAGTCACCTCCATCCTGAACTTCGCCCCGACCGTGCTCTCCGTGCCCGACGGCGTGGACGTGCGCAAGGTCGACCTCTCCATCGAGCTGCAGATCCTCGCCTTCCACGAGCAGCGCAAGGCCGGCGAGGAAGCGGGCACCGACAGCGGCCCCGAGACGGGTCCGGAGACCGCCGCGACCGTCGCGCCGCCCGCCCCGCGCACCACGGGCAGCGGCCGCAAGGGACCCGACGGGGACGCCCCCGCGGTGATGCCGGCATGAGTCTTCTCGTCGTCGGGCTGAGCCACCGCAGCGCCCCCGTCTCCATCCTGGAGCGCGCCTCGCTGTCGGCGGACACCCAGGCCAAGCTCCTCCAGGACACCCTCGCCGCCGAACCGGCCGCCGAGGGCACCGTCCTGGCCACCTGCAACCGCATCGAGCTCTACGCCGACGTGGACAAGTTCCACGCCGGAGTCGCCGAGCTGTCGACGCTGCTCGCGCAGCACAGCGGCGTCGGCCTGGACGAGCTCACTCCTTATCTCTATGTGCACTACGAGGACCGGGCCGTCCACCACCTCTTCTCGGTGGCCTGCGGGCTCGACTCCATGGTCGTCGGCGAGGGCCAGATCCTCGGCCAGATCAAGGACGCCCTCGCCATCGGCCAGGACCTGCACACCGCGGGACGCCTCCTCAACGACCTGTTCCAGCAGGCCCTGAGGGTCGGCAAGCGCGCCCACAGCGAGACCGGCATCGACCGGGCCGGGCAGTCGCTCGTCACCTTCGGCCTCGAGCAGCTCGCCGACGGCACCGACGTCGAGACCTGGGCCAAGGGCAAGAAGGCCCTCGTCATCGGCGCCGGCTCCATGTCCTCGCTGGCCGCCGCCACGCTCGCGCGGTCCGGCGTCTCCGAGATCGTCGTCGCCAACCGCACCCTGGCCCGCGCCGAGCGGCTCGCCCAGATCCTGAACGAGCCCGGGGGCACCCCCAGAAGCGGCTCCGGGGAAGGCGCGGCGGTGGCCGCACGCGCGGTCGAGATGGTTGCCGTCGGCGACGAACTGACACGTGCCGACATCGTCGTCTCCTGCACCGGCGCCACCGGACTCGTCCTCACCGGCGAAGCGGTCGAGAGCGCGGTGGGGGACCGCTCCGCGCCCCTGTTCCTGCTCGACCTCGCCATGCCCCGCGACATCGACGCCGCCGCACACCGCATCCCCGGTGTCCGGCTCGTCGACATCGAGTCGCTCGCCGAGGCCTCCGCCGACGCGCCCATGGCCGCCGACGTCGACCAGGTGCGGGGCATCGTCTCCGACGAGGTGGCCGCCTTCGGCGCCGCCCAGCGCGCCGCCCACATCACCCCCACCGTCGTCGCCCTGCGCACCATGGCCGCCGACGTGGTGGCCAATGAGGTCGCCCGTCTCGAAGGCCGGCTCCCCGGCCTCGACGACAAGCAGCGCGCCGAGATCACCCAGACCGTGCGCCGGGTGGTCGACAAGCTCCTGCACGCGCCGACCGTGCGGGTCAAGCAGCTGGCCAGCGAGCCCGGCGGCGCCGGGTACGCGGACGCGCTGCGGACACTCTTCGACCTCGACCCGGAGACGGTGGCTTCTGTCAGCCGGGCCGACCTGAATGACGCCGACGTCAAGAACCGAGGGCGAGTATGACCGAGAGGGCACTGAGGCTCGGGACCAGGCGCAGCAAGCTCGCCATGGCCCAGTCCGGGCACGTGGCCGATGCCGTCCGGCAGCTGACCGGCCGGCCCGTCGAGCTCGTGGAGATCACGACGTACGGGGACACCTCCCGGGAGCACCTCGCGCAGATCGGCGGCACAGGCGTCTTCGTCGCCGCCCTGCGCGACGCGCTGCTCGCCGGCGAGGTGGACTTCGCCGTCCACTCCCTGAAGGACCTGCCGACCACCCAGCACCCCGAGCTCGTCCTGGCCGCGATCCCGCGGCGCGAGGACCCGCGCGACGTGCTGATCGCCCGCGAGGGCGTCACGCTCGACACGCTGCCCAAGGGCGCGCGGGTCGGCACCGGTTCGCCGCGGCGGATGGCACAGCTGCACGCCTACGCCCGCAACCACGGCCTGGAGATCACCTGCGTCCCGATCCGGGGCAACATCGACACCCGGGTCGGCTTCGTACACAGCGGTGAACTGGACGCGGTGGTTCTCGCCGCGGCCGGCCTCAACCGCATCGGCGGGACGGCGGAGCTCACCGGCTCCCTGTCGCTCGACCACCTGTCGGTCGACTCCGTCCTGCCCGCCCCCGGCCAGGGGGCACTGGCGATCGAGTGTCCGGCGTCCGACGCCGACCTCGTCGCCGCGCTCGCCGCGCTCGACGACCCGCACACCCGGGCCGCCGTGACCGCCGAGCGATCCCTGCTCGCCGCCCTCGAGGCAGGCTGCTCCGCACCCGTGGGTGCGCTGGCCGACCTCCAGGCCGACGACCCCGGTCACGGGCAGGTTGTCACCGAAATGCGCCTGCGCGGCGTCGTCGGCACCCTCGACGGCTCGACGCTGGTGCAGCTGTCCACCACCGGACCCGTACCCACCTCGCACGACGAGGCAATGGCGCTCGGACGCGAACTCGCGGACGAAATGCTCGCCAAGGGCGCGGCCGGTCTTATGGGGGAGCGAGCACTTTGAACCCCACCAGCCCGACCACCAGCCCCCTGTCCCCGGCCTTCACCGGCCACGGGCACGTGACGTTCCTCGGCGCAGGCCCGGGCGACCCCGGACTACTGACCCTCAGGGCCGTCGAAGCCCTGGCGGGAGCGGACGTCCTGATCGCCGAGCCGGAGGTGCTCGAGGTCGTTCGCGGCCACGCGCGCGCGGGGGTGAGCACGCCGGAACTGACGGTTGTTGACGAGGCGTCAACAGCCGCCGGTGTCCCCGTGTTGAGGGATGCCGCCAATCTTGTCATGGAGGCCGCGAGGGGCGGCAGGCGGGTCGTCCGTGCGGTGACCGGCGACCCCGGCCTCGACGGGTACGCGGGAGCGGAAATGCTCGCCTGCGCCGCCGAGGGCATCCCCTTCGAGGTCGTCCCCGGAGTCGCCACCGCCGTCGGCGTGCCCGCGTACGCGGGTGTGCCGCTGCGCGACGCGCAGGGTACGGACGTGCGCTTCGTCGACGCCCGCACCGCCGACGAGCGGTGCTGGGCCGAGGTCGGAGCCTCCGACGGCACCGTCGTCGTCTCGACGTCCTTGGACTCGGTCGCCGCGGCGGCCGGTGAGCTGGTGGCGGCAGGCCGTAAGCCGGACACCCCGCTCACCGTGACGATCGCCGGCACCACGACCCGGCAGCGCACCTGGAACGCGACGCTCGGCACCATCGCGCAGGTCTTCAAGCAGGGCAAGGTCCTCCCCTCGCCCGAAGGCCACCGGCCGGTCATAGCCGTGGTCGGCGAGCGCAGCGCCGCGGCGCAGCGGGACCAGCTGTCGTGGTTCGAGTCGAAGCCGCTCTTCGGGTGGCGGGTCCTCGTGCCGCGCACCAAGGAGCAGGCCGCCTCGCTCTCCGACCAGCTGCGCTCGTACGGCGCCGTGCCGCACGAGGTGCCGACGATCGCCGTCGAGCCGCCGCGGACCCCGCAGCAGATGGAGCGGGCGGTCAAGGGACTCGTCACCGGACGGTACGAGTGGATCGCCTTCACCTCGGTGAACGCGGTCAAGGCCGTGCGCGAGAAGTTCGAGGAGTACGGGCTCGACGCGCGCGCCTTCGCCGGGATCAAGGTCGCGGCCGTGGGCGAGCAGACCGCCGCGGCCCTGGTGGACTTCGGCGTGAAGCCGGACCTGGTGCCGTCGGGCGAGCAGTCCGCCGCGGGCCTCCTCGAGGACTGGCCGCCGTACGACCCGGTCTTCGACCCGATCGACCGCGTCTTCCTGCCGCGGGCCGACATCGCGACCGAGACGCTGGTCGCGGGGCTCATCGAACTCGGGTGGGAGGTCGACGACGTCACCGCCTACCGGACCGTACGCGCGTCGCCGCCGCCGGCGGACACGCGCGAGGCGATCAAGGGCGGCGGATTCGACGCCGTGCTCTTCACGTCGTCGTCCACCGTGCGGAACCTCGTCGGCATCGCCGGCAAGCCGCACAACGTCACGGTCATCGCCTGCATCGGCCCGGCCACCGCGAAGACCGCGGAGGAGCACGGGCTGCGGGTCGACGTCCTGTCGCCCGAGCCGTCCGTCCACAAGCTCGCCGAGGCGCTGGCGGACTTCGGTCTGCGGCGGCGGGAGGCGGCGCGGGAGGCGGGGGATCCTGTGACGCGGCCCAGTGAGCGGAGGCCGGGGGCGCGGAGGCGTCGTACGACGTAGTCGGGTGTGAGGTGCGGGTCCCTGTACGGGACCCGCACCTTTTTTGCGGGCTGCACCCGGGGTGTTCGGTGGTTGCGGGTGGTGGCTGGGGTGCCTGTGGTGCCTGGTGTGGCTGGTGTGCCCGGTGGTCGGGGGCTGTGCCTGCGGTGCTTGGTGTGCCTGGTGGTCGCGGGCTGTGCCTGTGGTGCTCGTTGTGGGCTGCGTCCAATGCCTCCGCTCGCCCACGTTGTGGGCAATCGTCCGCCTGGGGCGGGACGGGTGGGCACAACGGACGGTGCCCCTTGCCGGGCCTAGGCTTCCGCGCCTGAACCCGCACCACTGGTACGGCTCCGTATGGGTGCGGGTAGGTGCAGGGGGCGGGGGCGCCGCCAGGGCGCCGTCCCGTGTGCCCACCCGTCCCGCCCTGGGGGTCCCCCCGGACGAAGTCTGGGGGAGGGACGATTGCCCACACGGAGGTGGGCGACGGGCGGCGGGGTGGCGGGCGCAGCCCGCATGAGGTGCTGGCGCGGGCCCGCAGGGGGGTGGGGTGGTTGTTCATATGGTGGGTGGGGGTATGCCCACAGGGCGTCGGTAAGGGGAGGGGGCGGGCGGGCGTAGCCTCGGGGGTATGAACTCGTATGGATCGTTTCCGGGGGCGCGGCCGCGGCGGCTGCGGACGACGCCGGCTATGCGGCGGATGGTGGCCGAGACCCGACTGCACGCGGCGGATCTGATCCTGCCGGCGTTCGTGCGTGAGGGGATCACCGAGCCCGTGCCGATCCAGGCCATGCCCGGGGTCGTGCAGCACACGCGGGACACCCTGCGGAAGGCCGCCGTGGAGGCGCTTGAGGCCGGCGTCTCCGGGATCATGCTCTTCGGGGTACCCGAGGACGCGAAGAAGGACGCCGCCGGGACGGTGGGTACGGACCCGGACGGCATCCTGCAGCTCGCCATCCGGGACGTGAAGGCCGAGGTCGGCGACGAGCTGGTCATCATGTCCGACCTCTGCCTCGACGAGTTCACCGACCACGGCCACTGCGGTGTGCTGGACGCCGACGGCCGCGTCGACAACGACGCCACCCTCGAGCGCTACGCCGAGATGGCCCAGGTCCAGGCCGACGCCGGCGTCCACGTCGTGGGCCCCTCCGGGATGATGGACGGGCAGGTCGGAGTCATCCGCGACGCCCTCGACACCATCGGCAAGGAGGACGTGTCGATCCTCGCGTACACCGCGAAGTACTCCTCCGCCTTCTACGGCCCCTTCCGCGAGGCCGTCGGCTCCTCCCTCCAGGGCGACCGCAAGACCTACCAGCAGGACCCCGCCAACCTCCGCGAGTCGATGCGCGAGCTCGCGCTCGACCTGGAGGAGGGCGCGGACATGGTCATGGTCAAGCCGGCCGGCCCTTACCTGGACGTGCTCGCCAAGGTCGCCGAGGCCGTGGACGTGCCGGTGGCCGCGTACCAGATCAGCGGTGAGTACGCGATGGTCGAAGCCGCCGCCGAAAAGGGCTGGATCGACCGCGACAAGGCCATCCTGGAAACCCTCACCGGCATCCGCCGCGCCGGCGCCCAGATGATCCTCACCTACTGGGCCACCGAAGTCGCCCAGAAGCTGGCCGCCGAGCGCGGTTAGCCAGTCGGAGGCGCCGGCCCGAGCCGGGGCAGCCACAGCTCTGGGGCGAGTGGGCGGGCCGAGACCGGGGTCGGGGCTGAGGCTGAGGACTGGAGCCGGCTGAAGACTGGAGCCGGGCCCCAGGGCCGGCCCAGAACTACGTCCAGGGCCAGCGCCAAGCGGATCGGCGCTGCGAGGCAGCCCGGCCCGGCTCGCCCCGGGCACTGCGCGGCTCGGCACTGCCGGGCTGGAGCCGCCCGCGCTGCCCGGCGCTGCCCAGCCCGGTGCCGGCCAGCCCGAGCGCCGGGCTGGAGACGACTGCCGGAGCCGACCCGGCCAGTAGTCACCGGTGATGAAGCCGGGCCTGTGATGAAGCCGGGCCTGTGATGAACCCGGGCCTGTGATGCCCCCGGCCTGTGATGACCCCGGCCTGTGATGACCCCAGGACCGTGACGGACTCGGGCCAGGGGGGACCCCTTGGCTCCGGTGAACCCCGGCCCACAGCTAGCCCGGACCGAGGCAGGCCGCGATCTGTGGAGAGCCCGGCTCCATGGCGAATCCGGTGAGTTCAGGCAGGGTCGGAGCCCGGTGGACCGATGCCGCCCGGCCGCCCTCGATGGGGCTGCCTGCCCAGCTCAGCCCCACCCTGCCGGGCTTGTAACCGCCCAGCCCTGTCCGGCTTGGTGGTGCCCCGTCCTACCCAGCCCTGCCCCACCCAGCTCGACTTGGCCCCGCCCCGCCCGGCCCTGTTCGGGACCTCCCTACTCTCGGCACCTCCACGCCCGGCGCGGACCCGCCCGACCCGTGCTGGGCCTGGGCCCGGAGTGAAGCGGACCCCGGAGTGAAGTCGGCCCCGAGGTGAGTCGGTCCCGAGGGGTGGTCGGGCTCGGGGCGTGTGGCGGCTCATGTGGGAAGGGGTGGGGGTCAGGACCAGCGGAAGGTCCAGATGGGGGCGTTGAGGAGGGTGTGGTGGGCGTAGGTGTGGAGGGTGGGGTGGGGGCTTTGGGTGAGGGTGGTGGGGGAGAAGGCGAGGTGTTCGGGGGCGATGGCTTGGGCTTGGGGGGTGGTGAGGGGTGGGGCGGCTATGGAGAGGAGGAGTTGGTTGGGGGTGAGGGCGATGAGGCGGGCGCCGAAGCGGTCTTCCCAGGAGCGGAGGACGGCGGAGAGGCGGGCGGTGTCGGTTTCGTGGTCGAGGGGGCCGGTCCAGCCGATGGTGGCGGGGATGTCGGCGCTGCGGCGGGCGGGGACGAGGGCGGGGCGGGCGTCGGCGAGCCAGGAGCCGGGTTCGGTGAGGGTGGCGGCGACGGCGACGGCGGCGGCGGTGTGGTCGGGGTCGGTGTGGAGGGGGAGGGCCGGGGAGGTGCCGGGCCAGGCGTCGGTGAAGGGGGAGACGGTCTCGGCGTGGGAGGGGAGGCTGCCGGGCGGTTCCTCGGCTGTGGCTGTGGCTGTGGCTGTGGCTTTGGGGTGGGGGGCGGCCTTGGGTATTGCGGAGGCGGCGGCGTAGGCGTGCCAGAGGTCGGCGAGGACCTCGTCGGCGTCGTGGTCGGCGGGATCGGTGGTGAGCTCCGGGGTCAGGCGCCAGTCGTCGGGGTGGCGGTCCCCGCCGAGGAGGACCGGAAGCAGGCCCGCCGTGCGGGCGGCGGGGCGTAGTGCGGCCCAGGTGTCGGGTCCCGCCGGGGCGTGTCCCGACCAGAGGTACGGGGAGTCCGCGGGGCCGGTGAGGGAGCCGGGCGGAAGGTCGAGGCCGAGGGAGTGGCCGGTCGGGTCGGACGCGAGCCGGGGGAGCTGGTTCGGGATCATCGCCATGACGAGAAGCTACGGGGCGGCACTGACAGCGGGGCCCGGGCCGGTGGGGGCGGGGCGAGTGGTGGGGGTGCGGGGGACGGCGCACTCTGGAGGGGTACCCGACAGGTACCTCGCGGAGGTGGTCCTGATGATGCACACGCTTGTCGGATGGCATGTGGAGATGGAGTTCAAGGAGGAGGGCGACCAGACGCGTGCGGCGGCGATGGTCCGGCTCACCGACGGGACCGAGTTCCGGGCGCGCGGCGTCGCCAACCGGCATCCCTCCGACCCGGAGCAGCTGCGGGTGGGCGAGGAGATCGCCGGGGCGCGGGCCCTGATGGACCTGGCCTCGCAGCTGCTCCAGAAGGCACACACGGAGATCGACGCGGTGTCCGGCCGGACCTCGCACAGCATCCGCTGACGACGAAGCCCCCGGCACGGGACACCGTGTCGGGGGCTTCGCCCAGGGATCGGGATCAGAGGCGCTCGGGCGTCCGGATGCCGAGGAGGGCCATGCCCTGGTGGAGCGTGCGGGCGGTCAGGTCGCAGAGGAAGAGGCGGTTCTCCGCGACCTCCTCGGCCGGCTCCGGCTTGATGACGGGGCACTGGTCGTAGAACGTCGTGTACAGCGAGGCGAGCTGGTAGAGGTACGCCGTCAGCTTGTGCGGGGCGTACTCCGTGGCGGCCTCGGAGACCGTCTCGGCGAACCGGTCGAGGTGCAGGCCGAGGGCGCGCTCCGCCGGGGCCAGCTCCAGCTCGGGGTGGGCGGCGGGGGTGCGGTCGCCGGCCTTGCCGAAGATCGACTTGATCCGGGCGTAGGCGTACTGGAGGTACACCGACGTGTCGCCGTTCAGCGACACCATCTGGTCCAGGTCGAACTTGTAGTCGCGCGCGGCGGACGTCGACAGGTCGGCGTACTTCACGGCGCCGATGCCGACGTACTGGCCGTTCTCGACGATCTCCGTCTCGGTCAGGCCCACCTTCTCGGCCTTCTCGCGGACGACGGCCGTCGCCCGGTCGACCGCCTCGTCGAGCAGGTCGACCAGTCGGACGGTCTCGCCCTCACGGGTCTTGAACGGCTTGCCGTCCTTGCCGAGGACGGTGCCGAAGGCCAGCTGGACGGCCTTGACCTCGTCGTTCAGCCAGCCGGCCCGGCGGGCCGTCTCGAAGACCATCTTGAAGTGCAGCGACTGGCGGGCGTCCACCACGTACAGCAGGGAGGAGGCCTTGAGGTTCTGCACCCGGTCGCGGATCGCGGAGAGGTCCGTCGCCGCGTAGCCGAAGCCGCCGTCGGACTTCTGGACGATCAGCGGGGTCGGGTTGCCGTCCGGGCCCTTCACGTCGTCGAAGAAGACGCAGAGCGCGCCCTCGGAGCGGACGGCGACGCCGGACTCCTCGAGGATGCGGCAGGTCTCGGTCAGCATGTCGTTGTAGCCGGACTCGCCGACGACGTCGCCGTCGCGGATGTCCATGTCGAGCTTGTCGAAGACCGAGTAGAAGTAGATCTTCGACTCGTCGACGAACCGCTGCCAGAGGGCCAGGGTCTCCTCGTCGCCCGCCTGGAGGTCCACGACCCGGGCACGCGCCCGCGTCTTGAACTCCTCGTCGGAGTCGAACAGGGCACGCGAGGCCTTGTAGAGCCTGTTCAGGTTCGACATGGCCTCCTCGCCGGAGACCTCCGCCCCGTCCTCGGCCTTGTGGTCCAGCTCGTGCGGGTGCTCGATCAGGTACTGGATGAGCATGCCGAACTGGGTGCCCCAGTCGCCGATGTGGTGGCGGCGGACCACCGTCTCGCCCGTGAACTCCAGGATCTCGACCATCGCGGCACCGATCACGGCGGAGCGCAGGTGGCCGACGTGCATCTCCTTCGCCACGTTCGGCTGGGCGTAGTCGATCACGGTGGTGCCGGCCGACTCGTTGAACGGCACGCCGAGCCGCGCGTCGGCGGCACGGGCCGCGAGGGTCTCGACGATCGCCGTGTCGGTGACCGTGATGTTCAGGAAGCCGGGGCCGGAGACCTCGATCTCCTTCAGGACGTCGTTCGCCGGGATCGCCTCGACGACCTTCGTCGCCAGCTCGCGCGGGTTGCCCTTCAGCTGCTTGGCCAGCGCCAGGATGCCGTTGGCCTGGAAGTCGGCCCGGTCGCTTCGTCGGAGCAGCGGGTCGGCGGACGCGGCGTCCGGCAGAGCTGCCGAGAGGCCGTCCGCGAGGCGCTGCTGCACGGTCGAAGCGAGGGAAGGGACCGAGGCCATGAGCTTCCGTTCCTGTTGAGTTCGTCAGGTCTAATTCGCTTGTCAAGTGTCCCATGGGAGCGCAACGTGATTTCCCCGCCTGTGGACGACCCGACAGGCACTCCTGTGGACAACCTCGGAGACCGCTCTTCCGTCTGGGAGAATGGATTCACGTAGGGCTGTCAGGCAGAACCCCTCAGGAAGAAGGACGTACCGACCGTGGCTCAGAGCAGCACCGAGACCGACTGGGTCTCCCGTTTCGCGGACGAGGTCATCGCCGAGTCGGAGCGACGTGCGCCTGGCAAACCGGTCGTCGTCGCCTCCGGCCTCTCCCCGTCCGGCCCGATCCACCTGGGCAACCTCCGCGAGGTCATGACCCCGCACCTGGTCGCCGACGAGATCCGCCGCCGCGGGCACGAGGTCAGGCACCTGATCTCCTGGGACGACTACGACCGCTACCGCAAGGTGCCGAACGGCATCGAGGGCATCGACGCGTCCTGGGCCGAGCACATCGGCAAGCCGCTGACCTCCGTCCCGGCCCCCGCCGGCTCGCCCCACCCCAACTGGGCGGAGCACTTCAAGGCCGCCATGGTCGAGTCGCTGGCCGAGCTGGGCGTCGAGTACGACCCGATCAGCCAGACGGAGCAGTACACCGCGGGCACCTACCGCGAGCAGATCCTGCACGCGATGAAGCACCGCGGCGACATCGACGCCATCCTCGACCAGTACCGGACGAAGAAGGCCCCGAAGAAGCAGTCGCAGAAGCCGGTCGACGAGGCCGAGCTGGAGGCCGAGGAGGGCTCCGGCGCGGCGAGCGAGGACGACGGCTCCGGCGGCGCCTCCGGCTACTTCCCGTACAAGCCGTACTGCGGCCGGTGCGAGAAGGACCTGACGACGGTCACCTCGTACGACGACGAGACCACCGAGCTGGCCTACACCTGCACGAACTGCGGCTTCGCCGAGACCGTGAAGCTCAGCGAGTTCAACCGCGGCAAGCTGGTCTGGAAGGTCGACTGGCCGATGCGCTGGGCGTACGAGGGCGTCATCTTCGAGCCCTCCGGCGTCGACCACTCCTCGCCCGGCTCGTCGTTCGTCGTCGGCGGCCAGATCGTCCGCGAGGTCTTCGACGGCGTGCAGCCCATCGGCCCGATGTACGCCTTCGTCGGCATCAGCGGCATGGCCAAGATGTCGTCGTCGAAGGGCGGCGTGCCCACCGCGGCCGACGCGCTGAAGATCATGGAGCCTCAGCTCCTGCGCTGGCTGTACGCCCGCCGCAAGCCCAACCAGTCGTTCAAGATCGCCTTCGACCAGGAGATCCAGCGGCTCTACGACGAGTGGGACAAGCTGGAGGCCAAGGTCGCCGACGGCAGTGTGCTGCCCGCCGACGCCGCCGCGCACTCCCGCGCCGCCCGCACGGCCGCCGGCGAGCTGCCCCGCACGCCCCGCCCGCTGCCGTACCGCACCCTCGCCTCGGTCATGGACATCACCGCGGGCCACGACGAGCAGACCCTGCGGATCCTGACCGAGCTCGACCCCGAGAACCCGGTCACCGCGCTCGACGAGGTCCGGCCGCGTCTCGACCGCGCCGAGAACTGGATCACCAACCAGGTCCCGGCCGACCAGCGCACCATCGTCCGCGAGGAGCCCGACGCCGAGCTCCTCGGCTCCCTCGACGACGAGGGCCGCGAGTCGCTGCGGCTGCTCCTGGAGGGCCTCGACACCCACTGGTCGCTCGACGGGCTCACCACGCTCGTCTACGGCGTCCCGAAGGTCATGGCCGGACTCGACGCCGAGGCCAAGCCGACGCCCGAGCTGAAGCTCGCCCAGCGCGCCTTCTTCGCCCTGCTCTACAAGCTCCTCGTGAGCCGGGAGACCGGGCCGCGCCTGCCCACGCTGCTCCTCGCCGTGGGCGCGGACCGGGTGCGCAAGCTGCTCGGCGCGTGAGCGTCCGCGGGTGACATGAGTACGTGAAGAGGGCCGCTCCCCGGAATCC
>NZ_JBHJQI010000173.1:0-16888 GCF_042262805.1 Streptomyces sp. NPDC056361 | reverse complement strand
CCGGCTTCCGCTGGCGCAAGCTGCTGGACTGTTTGGTCCCCGGGTCGTTCGCGTCCGGCCCCGCACCCTCCGGTGCGGGGCCGAACGCGTTCCGCGCGGAGGGGCGTGTTCGCTGACGCAAGCGGAACGGAGCCTCATGTGACGCTTTGTCGACAAGGGAACTGGCGCCGCGGGGCCCGTAGTTCAGGGTTTACGTCACAGTTGCATCATCACATGCCGGGCAGTTGATGATCTTTCGGGCATTGCGCACGCAACGGCCTTGACGCTTCATCGGAAAATCGGAAGGGTGACGTACTGGCATGCGCTTTCCTGGGACGCGTGTGAACGGGGGCCGGTCCAGTCGCTTGAGATGCCGCTCCCGCTGCGCGGGCCCGATGCGCTGCCCCATGACGAGATGAGCTACTGGGGGTAGCAGCCAGATGACCAAGCAGATGCGAATCCGGATGGCGCGCGTCGCCGCCGGTGCGGTGATCGCCGCCGGTGCGTCGCTCACCGCAGCGGGCGCCGCGCAGGCCGTGGGCGCCTTCGGTGCGAACGACGTGACCCCGCCGACGCCGACCTGCGCTCCCGTCGGCGTGTGCGAGACGGACGACCCGCCGGTGACCACGCCGCCGCCGACCACGCCGGAGACCACTCCGCCCACGACGCCGGAGACCACTCCGCCCACCACGCCGGAGACCACTCCGCCCACCACGCCGCCGGCCACCACCCCGCCGGCCACCACGCCCCCGGCCACCACCCCGCCGGTCACCACCCCGCCGACCACCCACCCCGGTGGCGGCGAGACCACCGACCCGGGCCCGGGCGAGACCACCGCGCCCACCACGCCGGGCGACGGCGACCCCACCGACGGCGGTGACCCCGGCACCTGCACCGTCGACCTCGACGGCGCCGAGTGCGTGGACACCGGCAACAACACCGACACCAACAACGCCGGCTCGCAGCCCGTGCAGCAGGGCCAGGCGAAGGAGGAGCTCGCCGAGACCGGCGCGGCCGAGACCTCGTTCCTGGTCATCGGCGCCGCGACCATGATCGCCGGCGGCATCGGCTTCCGCATGCTGCCGCGTCTCGTCGGTGGCGGCCGTACCGCTGCCTGACGTACCCGCGTGAGGGCATGACGAAGGGCCGGGGAGACCACTCCCCGGCCCTTCGCGTCGTTCCGGCTCGTATGGGCTCCGCGCGCCCTCCGGTCAGACCGTCCGGACGGCGGCGAGCAGCGCGATGGCCGCCAGCAGCGCGATCGCCAGCGTCAGCAGCATCGCGGGCGACGGACCCTGGGGGGTCAGGCGCTCCCGGCTCGCGCGGCAGACGGGACAGCGGCCCTCGGCGACCGGGGCCGCGCAGTTGGCGCACACCAGTCGGTCGTAGGTCATGCGCTCTCCTCCTCCCGCACTGGGGTACACAACAGGACAACGTCCGGTGGGGCCCGGACGTTCCCCCTACCACTGTGCCAGCTCCGCGGCGTTTCGGCGCGCCCCACCGGATCGTCCCCGTTCGACCGGAAGGGCGAAAAGGATAAAGCGCGCAAGCCAGGACCGCGACTGCGCGGGCCTTCCCCGTTCGCGTAAGGTCACGCACACCTACTCCCGGCCGACCGTGGTGCATCCGTGATCCGATTCGACAACGTCTCCAAGTCCTATCCGAAGCAGAGCCGCCCCGCGCTCCGGGATGTCTCCCTGGAGATCGAGAAGGGGGAGTTCGTCTTCCTCGTCGGTTCCTCCGGCTCCGGAAAGTCGACTTTCCTGCGACTCCTCCTGCGTGAGGAGCGCGCCAGCCAGGGCCAGGTGCACGTCCTCGGCAAGGACCTCGCACGGCTCTCCAACTGGAAGGTGCCGCAGATGCGGCGCCAGCTCGGCACCGTCTTCCAGGACTTCCGCCTGCTGCCCAACAAGACCGTCGCCGAGAACGTGGCCTTCGCCCAGGAGGTCATCGGCAAGCCGCGCGGCGAGATCCGCAAGGCCGTGCCGCAGGTGCTCGACCTCGTCGGGCTCGGCGGCAAGGAGGACCGCATGCCGGGTGAACTCTCGGGTGGTGAGCAGCAGCGCGTCGCCATCGCACGCGCCTTCGTCAACCGCCCGATGCTGCTGATCGCCGACGAGCCCACCGGCAACCTCGACCCGCAGACCTCCGTCGGCATCATGAAGCTGCTCGACCGGATCAACAGGACAGGGACCACCGTCGTCATGGCGACCCACGACCAGAACATCGTCGACCAGATGCGCAAGCGCGTCATCGAGCTCGAAAAGGGCCGCCTCGTCCGCGACCAGGCGCGCGGCGTCTACGGATACCAGCACTGAGCCTGTAGCGAGTAGGAGAAAGCAGACCCATGCGCGCTCAGTTCGTGCTTTCCGAGATCGGCGTCGGTCTCCGGCGCAACCTCACGATGACCTTCGCGGTCATCGTCTCCGTGGCCCTCTCGCTCGCCCTCTTCGGCGGCGCGCTGCTCATGCGCGAGCAGGTCAGCACGATGAAGGACTACTGGTACGACAAGGTCAACGTCTCCATCTTCCTCTGCAACAAGACCGACGCGGCCACCGCGCCCAAGTGCTCCAAGGGCGCGGTCACCGGTCAGCAGAAGGAGCAGATCGAGGCCGACCTGAAGAAGATGGACATCGTGGAGAACGTCCACCACGAGTCGGCCGACGAGGCGTTCAAGCACTACAAGGAGCAGTACAGCGACACCGCCATCGCGTCCGTCATCACGCCGGACCAGATGCAGGAGTCGTTCCGGGTCAAGCTCAAGGACCCGGAGAAGTACAAGGTGGTCGCCACGGCCTTCGCCGGCCGCGACGGCGTCGAGTCAGTCCAGGACCAGCGGAACATCCTGCAGAACCTGTTCGACCTGATGAACGGCATGAACATCGCCGCCCTCGGCGTCATGGGCCTGATGCTGGTCATCGCGCTGATGCTGATCGTCAACACCGTCCGCGTCTCGGCCTTCAGCCGCCGCCGCGAGACCGGCATCATGCGGCTCGTCGGCGCGTCCAGCTTCTACATCCAGATGCCGTTCATCATGGAGGCCGCCTTCGCCGGACTCCTCGGCGGCGCCGTCGCCTGCGTCCTCCTGCTCGTCGGCCGGTACTTCCTCATCGACCACGGCATCGCGCTCGCCGACAAGATGCAGCTCGTCAACTTCATCGGCTGGGACGCCGTCCTCGCCAAGCTCCCCCTCGTCATCGCCATCGGCCTCCTCATGCCGGCCGTGGCCGCCTTCATCGCACTGCGCAAGTACCTGAAGGTGTGAGAAGACACCACTGACGGCGGATGGCGCCGCACGGCCAAAGCCCGTGCGGCGCCATCGTCTTGTCCTAGAGTGGGCGACATGCCGACCGGCACCGATCGCCTCTGTATCCGGCCCCGCGGAGTGCTCCGTGGGGCCGTCTTGACGTTGGTGTTCGCGGGGGTGCTCGCGACCGCCGCGGCTACCGGCTCGCTGCCGCGGCAGGAGTCCGAGGCGGGGACGGCGGGTGCGTCCCGGGGCGAACTCCGCGACCTCGCGGCGGGTGACCGGCGGACCGTCGACAGCGCGGCGCTCAGCCGGGCCGCCGCAGCGGCGATGGCGGACGGGAAGTCGGGGAAGAAGGCGGCGGAGGAGTTCGTCAGCCGGAGCGGTGACCGCTGGGGGGCGGTGTACGACAAGAGGGAGTACGCCGAGTTCGAGCGGGGGCTGGACGGGGCGTACACGGGGGTCGGGCTTTCCGCGGGCCGGGCGGGGGCGACCGGGGTGCGGGTGACCCGGGTGCAGGACGGTGGTCCGGCGGGACGGGCCGGGGTGCGGGTCGGGGACCGGCTGGTCGCCGTGGACGGGCGGGCCGTGGACGGGCTGTCGGTCTCCGAGGTGGTGTCGCTGCTCCGCGGGGACGGGGTGCCGGGGTCGACCGTGGTGCTGCGGGTGGAGCGGGGGCGTGCCGAGTGGACGCTGACGCTGCGCAGGGCTCGGCTCGTGACCGACCCGGTCACCGTCCGCCGTCTCGACGACGGGACCCTGCTGATCCGGGTCGCGGCCTTCACGAAGGGGGCGGGTGCGCGGGTGCGTGACGCGGTGCGGGCCGCTCCGGCGGGGGCCGGGGTCCTCTTGGACCTGCGGGGCAACGCGGGCGGGCTGGTCGCCGAGGCGGCCGTCGCGGCCTCGGCCTTCCTCGACGGCGGGCTGGTCGCCACGTACGACGTGCGGGGCGAGCAGCGGGCCGTGTACGCGGAGGGCGGCGGTGACACGGGCCGGCCGCTGGTCGCGTTGATCGACGGCGGCACGATGAGCGCGGCCGAGCTCCTGACGGGCGCGCTCCAGGACCGGGGGCGGGCGGTGACGGTCGGCTCGCGCACGTTCGGCAAGGGTTCGGTCCAGATGCCGAGCGCCCTGCCGGACGGCTCGGTCGCCGAGCTGACCGTCGGCCACTACCGCACGCCGGCCGGTCACGCCGTGGACGGCAACGGCATCACGCCGGACCTGGCGGCGGGGGAGCGGGCGGAGGAACGGGCCCGCACGGTATTGAGTGGCCTCGGAGGGGGCTCGTAGTGCGAAAATGACCGCACTATGGCAAAGGGACTCGTGAACGTGCAGGGCAAGCCTGCGAAGAAGACGACGGACAAGGCGCCCGAGCGCAAGCTGATCGCGCAGAACAAGAAGGCGCGCCACGACTACCACATCATCGACACCTACGAGTGCGGCGTCGTGCTCATGGGCACGGAGGTGAAGTCGCTGCGGATGGGCCGTGCCTCGCTGGTCGACGGCTTCGTCCAGATCGACGACCACGAGGCGTGGCTGCACAACATCCACGTCCCGGAGTACATGCAGGGCAGCTGGACCAACCACTCGGCGAAGCGGAAGCGCAAGCTGCTGCTGCACCGCGCCGAGATCGACAAGCTGGAGTCGAAGGCGCAGGAGACCGGTCACACGATCGTGCCCCTCGCGCTGTACTTCCTGGGCGGCCGGGTGAAGTGCGAGATCGCGCTCGCCAAGGGCAAGAAGGAGTACGACAAGCGCCAGACCCTGCGGGAGAAGCAGGACACGCGCGAGACGAACCGCGCCATCGCGGCGGCGAAGCGGAAGCAGCGGGCGGCCCAGGCCTCCTAGCGCCGGTAATACGCTGGCGGCGGCACCCGTCGGTCACGTACGATGGGCCTTGCACCCCACAGAGGGTGCGACCTTTGAAAAAACAACATGGGGATGATCGGTTTCGACAGCGGATGTCGAAGCAGTGGGAAGCGTGTCGAGGAAGCGGCAATGATCTCGTAAACCATATGTCGCAACCAATAATCGCCAACTCCAAGAGCGATAACTCCCGCTTCGCCCTCGCTGCCTAATTTTAGGTAACGAACAGAAGCCTCTGTGAGGAGCGTCAGCCCGGGGGTGGTCCCGACCCGGATCCTGGCGTCATTTAGGGATCTAAACCTCCTGCCCCGGTCACGGGGGTGGGGGGGAAATCAAACAGTGGCTGAGCCCGTTCCGGACTTGTCTGGGTGATCCGGAGGGCTGAGAAACTCGTACCAGACTGCACACGGAGAAGCCCTGATTCCGCACCGTTGGACGCGGGTTCGATTCCCGCCATCTCCACTCATCCCATGTGGGCAGAGGCCCGGCAGTCGTCACGACTGCCGGGCCTTTGTCATGCCCGGCCGTCCGGACCGGGCGGGAACCGCCTCCGGTCTGCTCGGCGGTCGGGGCCGGTCGCCGCGCAGAGCGCGAGGGCGAGGGCGAGGAGGGCCGCGGCCGGGGGGAGGAGGAAGCCGAAGGCGGGGAAGGGGGAGTGGTCGGCCGCCCAGCCCCCGGCGGCGGAGCCCGCGGAGACCCCGGCGAGGAGCGCGGTGACGGCGAGGGTCATGCCTTCGTTGAGCTGGGACTCCGGGGTGAGGCGTTGGACGAGGCCCGTGCCGGTGACCATGGTCGGGGCGGTGGCCATGCCCGCGACGAGGAGGGCGGCGGCCAGGGCGGGGAGGGAGCCGGTCGTGGCGGCGAGCAGCGGCACGGTCATGAGCGCGGTCATCGCCGCCAGGCAGGCGGGCAGCCGGGCGGTGCGCCGGACGCGGCCGTAGAGGAGGCCCGCCGCGCAGGAGCCGGCGGCCTGGAGGGCCAGGACGGGACCGGCGAGGGGGCCGTCCACGTACGCGAGGGCCACCACCTCCATCGCGCCGAAGACCGCCCCGGTGGCGAGGAACACCGCGAGGAGGGGAGCCATGCCGGGGGCGCGCAGCGGCGAGCAGTGGGAGGTGCGCGGGGCGACCGGCGGTTCGGTGGCGCGCTGGGCGGTGAAGAGCAGGATCCCGGCGAGGCAGAGGACGGCGGCGACGAGGGTGCCCGCCTCCGGGAAGAGCGCCGAGCAGAGGAGCGCGGCGAGCACCGGGCCGAGCATGAAGCAGAGTTCGTCGGCGGCCTGCTCGAAGGAGTTGGCGGTGTGCAGGGACTCCGGGTCGCCCCGGAGCAGGTGGGCCCAGCGGGCCCGGGACATCCCGCCCGTGTTCGGCAGGGTGGCGGTGAGCGCCGTGACGGCGAACAGCGTCCAGACGGGCGCCCGCTCGTGGACGCAGAGGACCAGCAGCACGCGGCCGAGGACCGCGTGGACCGCGGCGGGGACCGCGACCCGGGCCTGGCCGTACCGGTCGATCAGCCGGGCGATCCAGGGGCCGGTCAGCGCTCCGGCGCCCAGGGCCGTGGCGGTGACCGCCCCGGCCAGGGCGTACGAGTCGTAGCGCGCCGCGACCATGATCACGGCGCTGATGCCGAACATGCCCATGGGCAGTCGGGCGGCCATGTTCCCCGCGGTGAAGGCACGGGCCCCGGGGATCGCGAACAGGCGGAGGTAGGGGTTGCGGGAGACGGGGGCCGGGTGGGTGCGGTTGCGGGGTGGTTCGGTCGGGTGGGTGCGGTAGCGGGGGGCGAGGGCCGGGCCCGCCGGGGTGAGGGTGAGGTCCGGTCGCGGCATGCACCAAGGGTCGCGGGGGGCGGCCGGAGCGGTCCAACACCTGATCAGTGGCCATTCACGCACCTGTGTTGTTGAATGCGGCGATGGCCCCCTCGTACGACATCGACCCCCGGCTGCTGCGCGCGTTCACCGCCGTCGCCGAGGAGCTGCACTTCACCCGCGCCGCCGCCCGGCTCTACGTCGCCCAGCAGGCGCTGAGCCGCGACATCCGGCGCCTGGAGCGCGAGTTGGGCGCCGAGCTGTTCGTACGGACCACCCGGCAGGTCGCGCTCACGCCCGAGGGCGAACGCCTCCTCCCGTACGCGCGGCGGGTGTCGGCCGCCCACGACGAACTCCGCGACGCCTTCCGGGCCGCGCACCGGCCCCTGCTCGTGGACCTCAACACCCCGGGCCTCGTCCAGGAGCGCATCCTGCGCCGGGCCCGCGAACTCGCACCCGAACAGGAGCTGATGGCCCGCTTCGAGAGCGGACTCACCGGAGCCGTCCGCGAGATCCTCGCCGGCCGCCTCGACACGTCCTTCGGCCGGTACGGAGGGCTCGACGCCGGGCTCAGGACGCGGCTCGACGCCCAGTTCGTCCGGTACGAGCCGATGGCCGTCCTGCTCCCCGACGACCACCCGCTCGCCCGCCTGCCCGAGGTGCCGCTCGCCGCCCTCGCCGGCGAACGGGTCTACGCGGGCGCGGGGAACGACCGCACCACCGAGTGGACCGACCTCGCCGCCCGGCTCTTCGCCGGGCGCGGCATCGAGGTCGCCCCGCCCGCGCCGCTCGCCGTCGGCCACGAGGAGTTCCGGCGCATCATGGCCAAGTACCGCCACCCGGTCCTCGTCGTCGTCGACTTCCCGCACATGCCGGGATGCGTCCTGCGGCCGCTCGTCGACCCCGTACCCCTGTCGCCCGTGAGCCTGGTGTGGCGCAAGGGACTGCGCCATCCCGGCCTCGACGCCCTGCGGACCGCCGCCGCCGAGATCGGTGCCGGGGAAGGCATGCAGACGCGCCCGCCCGCCTCCTGGCTGCCCGAGGACGAGCCGGGCCTGCCCGCGCCGAGCGGCGCGTGAGCGGGCGGCCCGGCGGGTCCAGTGCCGCTTGAGCGGGCCGGGAGCGGGCCGAGAGCGGGCCGGGAGCGGGAAGGGCCCAGAATGCGGGGGCGCTCACAGGGAGCCCGCGCTCCGGGTGAGAGCAAGGTTCCGCACCCGTCACCTCGCGGCACCGGCCTGAAACGCGGCCTCCCTAGCGTCGGAGACAGGAGGACCGGGGCTGTGGACGCCTCAGGACCCGACACCGCGGAGGTGCGACATGGGCGGCCGTTGGATCGAACGCTGGGAACCGGAGGACGAGACCTTCTGGCGCGAGAAGGGGGAGAAGATCGCACGGCGGAACCTGCTCTTCTCCGTCTTCTCCGAGCACATCGGCTTCTCCGTATGGAGCCTCTGGTCCGTGATGGTGCTCTTCATGGGACCGCAGTACGGCATCGACCCGGCGGGCAAGTTCTTCCTGATCGCGACCGCGACCCTCGTCGGCGCGCTGATCCGGATCCCGTACACCTTCGCCGTCGCCCGCTTCGGCGGCCGCAACTGGACGATCTTCAGCGCCCTGCTGCTCCTGCTGCCCATCGGCTTCGCGTTCGCGGTGATGGAGCCCGGCACCTCGTACACCACCTTCGTCCTGGTGGCCGCGCTCACCGGCGTCGGCGGCGGCAACTTCGCCTCCTCGATGACCAACATCAACGCCTTCTTCCCGCTGCGCAAGAAGGGCTGGGCGCTCGGCCTCAACGCCGGCGGCGGCAACATCGGCGTCCCCGTCGTCCAGCTCGTCGGGCTCCTCGTCATCGGCACCGCCGGAGCGATGCACCCCAGGATCGTGCTCGGCGTCTACCTGCCGCTCGTCGTCGTCGCCGCCGTCTGCTCCGCGCTCTTCATGGACAACCTCGCGCCCGTCAAGAACGACACCGGCGCCGTCAAGGAAGCCGTCACGGCCCGCCACACCTGGATCATGGCCTTCCTGTACATCGGCACCTTCGGCTCGTTCATCGGCTACAGCTTCGCCTTCGGCCTCGTGCTCCAGACCCAGTTCGGCCGCACCCCGCTCCAGGCCGCGTCCCTCACCTTCATCGGCCCGCTCCTCGGCTCCCTCATCCGGCCCGTCGGCGGCTCCCTCGCCGACCGGCACGGCGGCGCCCGCATCACCCTGTGGACCTTCGCCGCGATGGCCGCGGCGACCGGCGTGGTGATCTACGCCTCCGTCGTCGAATCCCTCACCGTCTTCCTCGTCGGCTTCATCGGACTCTTCGTCCTCAGCGGCCTCGGCAACGGCTCCACCTACAAGATGATCCCGGCGATCTTCCTCGCCCAGGGACACCGCAAGGGCCTCTCCGGCGAGACCGCCGAAGCCTACGGACGCCGGCTCTCCGGCGCCTCCATGGGCCTCATCGGCGCCGTCGGCGCACTCGGCGGCCTCGGCATCAACCTCGCCTTCCGCCAGTCCTTCCAGACCGCCGGCACCGGCACCGGAGCCTTCGTCGCCTTCCTCGCCTTCTACGCGGCCTGCATGGCCGTCACCTGGGCGGTATACCTTCGCAACCCCTCGCCCGTGCCCGAGACCGCCGAGGCCGTCACGGAACCGGAGCCCCGGCCCGGTTACGCCGAGGTGTGACCCCGGATGCCAGGCGCGGACCGTAACGACCAGGAAATACTGGCGAACCTCATCCGTCACGCGTCCCCGTCAGGCTCTGGAACCATGGACGAGCAAGAACACGGCCCCCTCGCCGGCTTCACCGTCGGCGTCACCGCGGCGCGGCGCGCGGACGAACTCATCGCGCTGCTGCGCCGGCGCGGCGCGGCCGTCGTCCACGGACCCGCACTGCGGATCGTGCCCCTCGCGGACGACACCGAACTCCTCGCCGCCACCAAGGAGATCATCGGCCACACCCCGGACGTCGTCGTCGCCACCACGGCGATCGGCTTCCGGGGCTGGGTCGAGGCCGCCGAAGGCTGGGGATGCGGCGAGGAACTCCTCACCGCCCTGCGCGACGTCGAACTCCTCGCCCGCGGCCCCAAGGTCAAGGGCGCCGTCCGGGCCGCCGGACTCACCGAGTCCTGGTCGCCCTCCTCGGAATCCATGGCCGAGGTCCTCGAACGGCTCCTCGCCGAAGGCGTCGCGGGCCGCCGCATCGCCCTCCAACTGCACGGAGAACCCCTCCCCGGCTTCGTCGAGGCCCTCACCGCCGGCGGCGCCGAAGTCGTCGGCGTCCCCGTCTACCGCTGGATGGCCCCCGAGGACACCGGGCCCCTCGACCGGCTCCTCGACGCGACCCTCGCCCGCAGCCTCGACGCGGTGACCTTCACCAGCGCCCCCGCCGCCGTCTCGCTGCTCGCCCGCGCCGCCGAGAAGGGCGTACGGGACGAACTCGTCGAGGCGCTCCGGCACGACGTGCTCGCCGTCTGCGTCGGCCCCGTGACCGCGCTCCCGCTCCAGGCCGAGGCCATCGACACCCACCAGCCCGAACGGTTCCGGCTCGGCCCCCTCGTCCAACTCCTCTGCCGCGAACTCCCCGGCCGCTCCCGCGTCCTGCCCGTCGCCGGGCACCGCGTCGAGGTCCGCGGCCACGCCGTCCTCGTCGACGGGGCGCTCCGGCCCGTCCCGCCCGCCGGCATGGCCCTCCTCGACCTCCTCGCCCGTCGGCCCGGCTGGGTCGTCTCCCGCGCCGACCTCCTCCGCGCCCTTCCCGGTGCCGGGCGCGACGAGCACGCCGTCGAGACCGCGATGGCGCGGCTCCGTACCGCGCTCGGTACGCCCAAGCTCATCCAGACCGTCGTGAAGCGCGGCTACCGGCTCGCCCTCGATGCCGCCGCCGAAGAAAAATACGACGGCTGACCCCACACCCACCCGCGCCCATCCCCGGGCCCGCCCCCACTGCGGGCCGTCGCCCCACCCCGTTGTGGGCCCTCACCCCGCTCGGACGACGCCCCGCCCGTTGTGGGCAATCGTCCGCCAGGGGCGGGACGGGTGGGCACAACGGACGGCGCCCTCTGCCGGGCCTAGGCTTCCGCGCCTGAACCCGCACCGGGTGCGCGTCGCGCTATGGGTGCGGGTAGGCGCAGGGGGCGGGGGCGCCGCCGAGGGCGCCGTCCCGTGTGCCCACCCGTCCCGCCCTGCGGGACGATTGCCCACACGGAGGTGGGCGACGGGCGGCGGCCGGCGCGCGGGCTCAGTCGACGGTGGGTGGCAGGGCCGCGGATGGCCGCGCGGGCTCACACGGGGGTGGGCGACGGCCGGCGGCGGGGCCGCAGCTGGCGCGCGGGCCCAAGCGGTGGTGGGTGGCGGGCGGTGGCGCGGGCCCGGCGGGGGAGGGTGTGGTGCGAGGGGGGTTAGCGTACGGGGATGGGTGTTGAGGGGATTGGGGTTCGGGCGGGTGGGGCGGGTGACGCCGAGGAGTTGGCGGCGGCGCTGGTGAGGAACCGGCGGTACATGAGGCCGAGGGAGCCGTACCGGGCGGAGGGGTATTACACGGCGGAGGCGCAGGCGGAGAGGCTGGCGGACGGGGGCGCGCGCTGGTTCGCCGTGGACGGGGAGCGGATCGTGGGGGCGGCGATCCTGTCGGGGATCGTGCGGGGGCCGTTCTGCAGCGCGTCGCTGGGGTACTGGGTGGACGAGGCGTACACAGGCCGCGGCGTGGCGTCGGCGCTCGTCGACGAGGTGTGCCGGGCGGCCCGCGAGGAGCTGGGGCTGCACCGGATCGAGGCGTGCACGATGCTGGACAACCACGCGTCGCAACGGGTCCTGGAGAAAGGCGGGTTCGTGCGGATCGGGACGGCGCCGCGGTATCTGCACATCGCCGGGGACTGGCGTGACCACCACCTCTTCCAGCGGGTGCTGCACGACGGCCCGCCGCCGGGCGTTCCGGGCGATCTTCCGGCGGACGGTGATCGCGCCTGACACGGCACCCCCCGGTGGCGTACGCTCGACGGCTGCCCAGTGCACGTGAGAAGGGGGCCTTAGTGGCCGCGCAGGAAGCCGTGGACACGGTCAGAGACCGTGAGATCGGTGTCGAGCAGGAACATCTGGATCAGGTCTACCGCCGCCTCGAGGAGAAGATCCACGAGGCGGAGTTCCTGATGAACGACGCCGCCCAGCGGGGTCAGGTCGGTACGCCCGGCGCCCTCGCCGAGCGCGACGCCCAGGTGTTCCGGGCCGGCATCCACCTCAACCGGCTCAACAACGAGTTCGAGGACTTCCTCTTCGGCCGGATCGACCTGCTGTACGGCAAGGACGGGAAGAAGGGCCCCGACGGCGCCTACACCTCCGTGGAGCCCGCCGAGGACGCCGTGCGCCCCGACAACACCGCGGACATCGGGGAGACCCTCCACATCGGGCGGATCGGCGTCCTCGACTCGGACTACGCCCCCCTGGTGATCGACTGGCGCGCGCCCGCCGCCGCGCCGTTCTACCGGTCGACCCCGGTCGACCCGGGCCGGGTCGTGCGCCGCCGGGTCATCCGTTCCAAGGGCCGCCAGGTGCTCGGTGTCGAGGACGACCTGATGCGTCCGGAGCTCCGGGCCACCCTCGACGGGAACGAGCTGCCCGTCATCGGCGACGGCGCCCTGATGGCCGCGCTCGGCCAGGCCCGCAGCCACACGATGCGCGACATCGTGTCCAGCATCCAGGCCGAGCAGGACCTGGTCATCCGCGCGCCCGCCGCCTCCGTCACGTACGTCGAGGGCGGGCCGGGCACCGGGAAGACGGCGGTCGCGCTGCACCGGGCCGCGTATCTGCTCTACCAGGACCGGCGGCGGTACGCGGGCGGCATCCTGATCGTCTCGCCGACCCCGCTCCTCGTCTCGTACACCGAGGGCGTCCTGCCCTCGCTCGGCGAGGAGGGCCAGGTCGCGATCCGCGCGGTCGGGTCGCTCGTCGACGGAGCCGAGGCCACCGCGTACGACGAGCCGGCCGTGGCCCGGATCAAGGGTTCGTCCCGCATGCTCCACGTGCTGCGCAAGGCGGCCCGCGGCGCCCTGGAGACCCCGGCTCCGAGGAACCAGCCCGAGCTGGGCGAGGACGAGGCGCAGGCGCCCGCGGGCACGCCCACGCGCCTGCGTGTCGTGGCCTTCGGCCGCCGCATCGAGCTGGAGGCCGAGGACCTGCGGCGGATCCGCCACAACGTCCTGGGCGGCACCGCCCCCGTCAACCTGCTGCGCCCGCGCGCCCGCCGCCTGCTCCTCGACGCGCTGTACGCGAGGTCGGGCGCCTCGGGCCGGCACAGCGACCCCGAGCTCGCGGCGGAGCTGCGCTCCTCCTTCGACGAGGACGTCTCCACCGAGGACTCGTTCCTCGCGTTCCTCGACGCCTGGTGGCCGGAGCTCACTCCGCGCCAGGTCCTCGACGCGATGGCCGACGAGCGGCGGCTCGGCCGCTGGGCCCGCCGGATCCTGAACCCCGGCGAGGTGCGGCGGCTCGCCCGCTCGCTGCGCCGCCGGGAGCTCTCGGTGCACGACGTGGCCCTCCTCGACGAGCTGTACACCCTCGTCGGCGCCCCGGCGCGGCCCCGCAGGAAGCGGGAGTACGACCCGCTGGACCAGCTGACGGGCCTGGAGGAGCTCATGCCCGTGCGCGAGGAGACGCAGCGCGAGCGGGCCGAGCGGCTGGCGGCGGAGCGCACCGAGTACGCGCACGTGATCGTCGACGAGGCGCAGGACCTGACGCCGATGCAGTGGCGGATGGTCGGGCGGCGCGGCCGGCACGCCACCTGGACGGTCGTGGGCGACCCGGCGCAGTCCTCCTGGTCGGATCCGGACGAGGCCGCGGAGGCCCGGGACGAGGCCCTCGGCACCCGGCCGCGGCGCCGTTTCGAGCTGACGGTGAACTACCGGAACCCGGCCGAGATCGCCGAGCTCGCCGCCAAGGTCCTCGCGCTGGCCATGCCGGGCAAGGAGTCGCCGCGCGCGGTCCGCTCGACGGGCGTCGAGCCCCGCTTCGTCGCGGTCCCGGAGAAGGCGGATCTGGCCGAAACCGTTCGGTCCGAGGCGCGACTGCTCCTGGAGCGGGTGGAGGGCACGGTCGGCGTCGTCGTCGCCATGAACCGGCGCAAGGAGGCGGCCGGCTGGCTCGCCGAGCTGGGCGACCGGGTGGTGGCGCTCGGTTCCCTGGAGGCGAAGGGGCTGGAGTACGACGCCACGGTGGTCGTCTCGCCCGCGGAGATCGCGGACGAGTCCCCGGCCGGCCTGCGGGTGCTCTACGTGGCCCTGACCCGGTCCACGCAGGCCCTGACGGTGCTCTCGGGCGACCGTGACATGCCGGACGGCGCGGGGGTCCCCGACCTGCTGCGGGACTGATCGGCGCGGCCCCGCGGCCGGTCAAGACCGCGGGGCCGATTTCAGGTCAACCTGTGGCGCTGGAATCACCGACCAGGGTGGTTTGTTAGCCTTGTCGTGGCACCGGCTCGATCCAAGCCCCCGGGCCCAACCTTCGTCCCTCAGAGGGACCACTTGCCGCGAGGCGAGCATGGCGGGTCGGTGCCACTTAGACGTACGTACGAAGTTGAGGCCCCCGTCACCACTGGTGACGGGGGCCTCTTCTGTTTCCCCGGGACTTCTCGTATGGTGGAAACTACTTTCCGAAAACAAAATGACCGCATTAACTGCTACTGGCAGGTAGGTGCGACCATCGGAGGGCGCCGCCAGGCAACCAGCCGGGGCGGCGTAGCAACGAAGCTCAGGGAAAGCAGAGGAACTCGGCCATGGCAACGGCGCCCAGCGTCTCGTACTCGATGACGGTCCGGCTGGAGGTTCCCGCGAGCGGAACCGCGGTCTCCCAGCTCACCACGGCGGTGGAGTCCCACGGCGGATCCGTCACCGGCCTCGACGTGACCGCCTCCGGCCACGAGAAGCTCCGCATCGACGTCACCATCGCCGCGACCTCCACCGCGCACGCCGACGAGATCGTCGAGCAGCTGCGCACGATCGAGGGCGTCGTCCTCGGCAAGGTCTCCGACCGTACGTTCCTGATGCACCTCGGCGGCAAGATCGAGATGGCGTCGAAGCACCCCATCCGCAACCGTGACGACCTGTCCATGATCTACACCCCGGGCGTCGCCCGCGTGTGCATGGCCATCGCCGAGAACCCCGAGGACGCCCGCCGCCTCACCATCAAGCGCAACTCCGTCGCGGTCGTCACCGACGGCTCCGCCGTCCTCGGCCTCGGCAACATCGGCCCGATGGCCTCGCTGCCCGTCATGGAGGGCAAGGCCGCCCTGTTCAAGCGCTTCGCCGGCATCGACGCCTGGCCGATCTGCCTGGACACCCAGGACACCGACGAGATCGTCGCGATCGTCAAGGCGATCGCCCCCGGCTTCGCGGGCATCAACCTGGAGGACATCTCGGCGCCGCGCTGCTTCGAGATCGAGGCCCGGCTGCGCGAGGCCCTCGACATCCCCGTCTTCCACGACGACCAGCACGGCACCGCCATCGTCGTCCTCGCCGCCCTCACCAACGCGCTGCGCGTGGTCGGCAAGGGCATCGGCGACGTACGGGTCGTCATGTCCGGTGCCGGCGCGGCCGGTACGGCCATCCTGAAGCTGCTGATCGCGGCGGGCGTCAAGCACGCCGTCGTCGCCGACATCCACGGCGTCGTGCACGCGGACCGCACCGACCTGGTGGACGCCCCGGCGGACTCGCCGCTGCGCTGGATCGCCGACAACACCAACCCCGAGGGCGTCACCGGCACCCTCAAGCAGGCCGTCGTCGGCGCGGACGTCTTCATCGGCGTCTCGGCCCCGAACCTGCTCGGCGCGGAGGACGTCGCCGCCATGGCGGAGGGCGCCATCGTGTTCGCGCTCGCGAACCCCGACCCGGAGGTCGACCCGGCCGCCGCGCGCCAGACGGCCGCCGTCGTCGCCACCGGCCGCTCGGACTTCCCGAACCAGATCAACAACGTGCTGGTCTTCCCCGGTGTCTTCCGCGGCCTGCTCGACGCCCAGTCCCGCACCGTCAACACGGAGATGATGCTGGCGGCCGCCTCGGCCCTCGCCGACGTCGTCACCGAGGACGAGCTGAACCCGAACTACATCATCCCGTCCGTCTTCAACGACAAGGTCGCGGGCGCGGTCGCCGGCGCGGTGCGCACCGCGGCGAAGGCGGCGACCTCCGGCGGTGCGCCGAGCGGGCGCTGACGGCGCGTCGCGATTCGCGGAGCCGTAAACCCGCCTTTAGGGTTGCTTTTCGGCTCCGCGTGTCTTTCGCGGAGTCGGCGGGAGTCGACAGAACGTCACCGCGGCGGGGCTCTGGCGCTTTTCGTGTGACCCCAGGGGGTGCCGGATTGGCGTTCCCGCCGCTGGTGGGGGCAGGATGCGTGTTTGGGCGCGAGGGTCTGTCATTAGACCCGGGTCCGGGGACTGTCCGAAGGCCCTGGCAGCATCGGCTTCGCTGTACCCAATCGCGCGGCTTCCGCCGCGTGGCACGCCTCACAGGCAAGAAGAACACGGGAGTAACAACATGAACCGCAGTGAGCTGGTGGCCGCCCTGGCCGACCGCGCCGAGGTGACCCGCAAGGACGCCGACGCCGTGCTGGCCGCTCTCGCCGAGACCGTCGGTGAGGTCGTCGCCAAGGGTGACGAGAAGGTCACCATCCCCGGCTTCCTGACCTTCGAGCGCACCCACCGTGCCGCTCGCACCGCTCGTAACCCGCAGACCGGCGACCCGATCAACATCCCGGCCGGCTACAGCGTGAAGGTCTCCGCGGGCTCGAAGCTCAAGGAAGCCGCCAAGGGCAAGTAAGGCGGCCTAGAGGCGCAGAAAGGGCGGCCACCCTGTCAGGGGGTGGCCGCCCTTTCGTTCGCGCGTGTACGGGCCCGTGAGGGGCCGTGACGCCTTACAGCGGGGGGGGCCGCCCGGGGGGGCGGCCCGCGGGGGGGGGGGCCCCGGGGGGGGAGGGCCCGTGTGGTTTAGAAAAAAGACGCGGGCGCCGGCGGGAATTTG
>NZ_JBHJQI010000172.1:0-17354 GCF_042262805.1 Streptomyces sp. NPDC056361 | reverse complement strand
GCCCCGGTCCGCACGGACCGGGGCCCCTCCGGCGTTTCCGGCCTCAGAGGGCCGGTACGGGGCCGGTGGAGCCGCGCTGGACGAGGGTCACGGGCAGGGTGACCGGCGGGGGCGTCTCGCCCGCGAGAACGGCGAGGAGCGCCTCCATGCCCCGGCTGCCGAACTCCTCGGCGGGGAGCCGGACCGTGGTGAGCTCGGGTTCCACCGCGGTGGCGAGGGCCAGGTCGTCGAAGCCGGTGATCGACAGGTCCTCGGGTACGCGCAGTCCGAGCCGGCGGGCGGCCTTGAGGACGCCGACCGCGAGGATGTCGTCGTCGCAGACCACCGCGGTGGGCCGGAGGCCGGGGTCGCCGAGTGCGCTGTGGGCGGCCGACCGCGCGTCGGCGACGTTCAGCGAGGAGCGCACGGTGCGCAGCTCCGTGCCGCGCAGGGCGTCGGCGAGGGCCGCGGCGCGGACGTCGAAGGTCCAGGACGGGACGGCGGACGCCAGGTGCAGGAACCGGCGGTGCCCGAGGCCGAGCAGGTGGTCGGTCACCCGCCGCATGCCGTCGGCGACGTCGAGGTTCAGGTGCGCCGAGGCGCCGGGGTCGGACGGGTCGCTGTCGAGCATGACGAGGGGCAGGTCGCTGCCCCGGAAGGCCTTGAGGGCGTCGGCGGCCATGGAGGAGGCGATGACGCCGTCCAGGGCGGCCTGGGCCGAGGCGAAGGGGTCGCGGGCGGGCCCGACGCCGTCGGGGGAGGGGTAGAGCACGACGCCGAAGCCGTGTCGCGCCGCGGCGAGGGCCGCGCCCGTGTGGACGTGGGCGAAGAACTCGTTGGTGAGGGCCGGCACGACGAGCATGGCGGTGCGGGTGCGGCCGAGCCGGAGGTTGCGAGCGGCGAGGTTGGGCCGGTAGCCGAGGTCCCGGGCGGCCGCCCGCACGGCCTCCGCGGTGCGCTCGGAGACGCGGCCGCGCCACTTCTCGCCGAGCACGAGGGAGACGGTGGCCTGCGAGACGCCCGCGGTACGGGCGACGTCCCGGCTGGTCGGGCGCGTGCCGCCGAGCGGCTCCGGGGTCTGCACACAAGCCTCCGCGTCGGACGGTCCCTGGGCGCGGGGTGGACCCGCGTACTGCCGACATGGTACGTATGACTCCTGAAGTTATACGTAAAACCTCGGTCGGGATCCGAGGTGAGGGGAGACCGACATGGCCACCGAGGCCCCCGCGCACGGCGGCTATCTCGACATACTCCGGGCACCGCACGCCGCCCGCCTGCTCACCGGGACCCTCGTCGGACGGCTGCCCAACGGCACCGGCCCCATCGCCATGACCCTGTTCGTCCGGGACCAGGGCGGCAGCTACACCCTGGCCGGCGGCCTGATCGCCGCCTACGGCCTCGCCAACGCCGTCGGGCAGCCGCTCCTCGGCCGGGCCGTCGACCTCAAGGGCCAGCCCCGCGTCCAGCTGCCCGCCGCCGTCCTCTCGGCGCTCGGCATGGTCCTCTTCGCCTTCACCGGCATCGGCCACCTCGCCCTCGCCTACGCGGCCGTCGTCGTCGCCGGGCTCTTCACCCCGCCCCTGGAAGGCGGACTGCGGGCCCTGTGGCCGAGCGTCCTGGGCCGCGAGGACCGGGTGCACCGGGCGTACGCCCTCGACGCCGTCGCCCAGGAGGTCATGTTCACCGTCGGCCCGCTGCTCGTGACGCTCCTCGTCGCCGTGTGGTCGCCCGCCGCCGCCCTCCTCGTCATCAACGTCCTCGGCATCCTCGGCGCCCTCGCCGTCGTGCTCTCCGAGCCGTCCCGCGCCTGGCGCTCCGCCACCCGGGAGGCCCACTGGCTGGGCGCCCTGCGCTCGCCCGGGCTGCTCGCCCTCCTCGGCTCCTTCTTCTTCGTCGGCCTCGCCCTCGGCTCCATCACCGTCGCCGCCGTCGCCTACGCCGACGACCGCGGCACCCCCTCCGCCTACGGCTGGCTGATGGCCGCCCTCGGACTCGGCGCCCTCGTCGGCGGCACCGTCTACGGCGCGCGGCCCTGGGCGGGCACCCCCGAACGACGGCTGAGGGTCCTCGTCCTGCTGCTCGCGGTCTGCTACCTGCCGCTCATGCTCACGCCCGGACCCGTCGCCATGACCGCACTCTCGGTCCTCTCCGGGGTCTTCCTCGCCCCCGTCCTCGCCTGCGCCTTCATCGTGGTCGACCGGCACGCCCCGCGCGGCACCGTCACGGAGGCCTTCTCCTGGCTCGTCACGACGTTCGGCGTCGGCGCGGCCCTCGGCTCCGCCGTCGCCGGACCCGCGGTCGAACTGGCCGGGACCGTGGCAGGGTTCGCCGTCGCCGGCGCGGGCGGTCTCGTCGCCCTCCTCGTCCTCCTCGCCACCGGCCGTGTCCTCGCCGCGCCCGACATGCCCGGCGACACCGCGCGACACGCCGTCGGCGAGACGGTCCCCACCGCCGTACACACCGAAAAGAACGCACGCTGATCGGAAAATGATCGAAACGGGAACGGCCAACCCGGTTTCAGCACAGGCCGTCAGGCGTAATGTTCAGACATGGACCGCCGCATTTTCGGGCTGGAGAACGAGTACGGCGTCACGTGCACGTTCAGGGGACAGCGCCGACTGTCTCCTGACGAAGTGGCGCGCTACCTCTTCCGCCGTGTCGTGTCATGGGGCCGCAGCAGCAATGTCTTCCTGCGGAACGGCGCCCGCCTGTACCTCGACGTGGGATCGCATCCGGAATACGCCACACCGGAATGCGACAACGTGACCGAACTGGTCACCCACGACAAGGCCGGCGAGCGCATTCTCGAAGGCCTTCTCGTCGACGCCGAACGCCGCCTGCACGAGGAGGGAATCGCCGGCGACGTCTACCTCTTCAAGAACAACACCGACTCGGCGGGAAACTCCTACGGCTGCCACGAGAACTATCTCGTCGCCCGCCACGGCGAGTTCTCCCGGCTGGCGGACATCCTGATTCCCTTCCTCGTCACGCGGCAGCTGATCTGCGGCGCGGGAAAGGTCCTCCAGACCCCGCGGGGCGCGGTCTTCTGCGTCTCCCAGCGTGCCGAGCACATCTGGGAGGGCGTCAGCTCCGCGACCACCCGCTCACGGCCCATCATCAACACCCGGGACGAGCCGCACGCCGACGCCGAGCGCTACCGCCGGCTCCACGTCATCGTCGGCGACTCGAACATGTCGGAGACGACCATGCTGCTCAAGGTCGGCGCCACCGACCTGGTGCTGCGCATGATCGAGGCCGGCACCGTGATGCGCGACCTGACCCTGGAGAACCCCATCAGGGCGATCCGCGAGGTCAGCCACGACATCACCGGCCAGCGCAAGGTCCGCCTCGCCAGCGGCCGCGAGGCCTCCGCCCTGGAGGTCCAGCGCGAGTACTACGAGAAGGCCGTCGACTTCGTCGACCGGCGCGGCATCCGCTCCGGCACCGTCGCCCAGGTCCTCGAGCTGTGGGGCCGTACGCTCGACGCGATCGAGAGCGAGCAGCTCGACCGCATCGACACCGAGATCGACTGGGTCATGAAGCACCGGCTCATCGAGCGCTACCGGGCCAAGCACAACATGACCATGTCGAACCCGAGGGTCGCGCAGATAGACCTCGCCTACCACGACATCCACCGCCGTCGTGGGCTCTACTACCTGCTCCAGAAGAACGGGCAGGCGGCGCGGATCTGCAACGACCTGAAGATCTTCGAGGGCAAGTCGGTGCCCCCGCAGACCACTCGGGCCCGGCTCCGCGGCGACTTCATCCGCCGCGCCCAGGAGCAGCGTCGGGACTTCACCGTCGACTGGGTGCACCTCAAGCTGAACGACCAGGCGCAGCGCACCGTGTTGTGCAAGGACCCGTTCCGCTCCGTCGACGACCGGGTGGAAAAGCTGATCGCCGGTATGTAAGACCAGGTCGTACGCGCCCGGGGCCCCGCACGTTTCACGTGCGGGGCCCTCCCGCCGAGAGGAGGGTCCCCTAGAGTGTCGGCACAACTACTGTGCCGTCTGAGATCTGAGGAACACGTGCGCCGACTTGCCGGCCTTCTCGTCGTCCCGCTGCTGCTGCTCTCTACAGCGGCGTGCGGCAGCGACGACAAGGGCTCCGATTCCGCCTCGATGAAGAACGGGCTGCCCGCCATCACCGCGGGGGAGAAGTTCGGGGAGAAGCCGACCCTCGCCAAGGGCGAGGGCGACCCGCCCAAGGAACTGAAGGTCAACGTCATCAGCGAGGGCAAGGGTGCGGTGACGAAGAAGGGCGACGCGCTCCAGGTGAACTACCTGGGCCAGGCCTGGGACTCGACCACCCCCTTCGACAACAGCTTCGACCGCGGCCAGCCGTTCGACCTGACGCTGGGCGCCGGTCAGGTCATCAAGGGCTGGGACCAGGGCCTCGAGGGCCAGAAGGTCGGCAGCCGCATCGAGATCGGGATCCCGCCGGAGCTCGGCTACGGCGCGCAGGGCCAGGGCGACATCAAGCCCAACGCCACCCTCGTCTTCGTCGTGGACATCCTGAAGGCCGTCACCATCCCGAAGTCCGCCACGGGCACCCCGGTCGCCCAGGACGACAAGGACCTGCCGAAGGTCGGCACCAACACCGACGGCAAGGCCCCCTCGCTGACGGTCCCGAAGACCGACCCGCCGACCAAGCTCGTGTCGAACTACGTGCTGGAGGCGAACGGCGAGGCCGTCAAGGCCACCGACACGGTCGTCGTGAACTACGTCGCCGCCCTCTGGAAGGACGGCAAGGTCTTCGACTCGACCTACACCACCGGCAAGCCCGCGAACTTCCCGCTCGAGCAGCTCACGCTGAAGGGCCTCAAGAACGGTCTCGTCGGCAAGAAGATCGGCAGCCGCGTCCTCATCGTCGCCCCGCCGTCCGAGGCGTTCGGCAACGAGGAGAAGCAGGGCATTCCGAAGAACTCCACGCTGGTCTTCGCCGTGGACATCCTGACGAAGATGTAAGACTGTCCCGATCGCGCAGTTCATCAGTATGAGGAGCAGTTCAGTGAGCATCGAGAAGCCCGAGATCGACTTCCCGGGCGGCGAGCCGCCGAAGGACCTGGAGATCAAGGACCTCTGGGAGGGCGACGGCGAGGTCGCCGCCGCCGGTGACTTCGTCAAGGTCCACTACGTGGGCGTGGCCTTCTCCACCGGTGAGGAGTTCGACGCCTCCTGGAACCGCGGGAGCGCGCTCGACTTCAACCTGGGCGCCGGTCAGGTCATCCAGGGCTGGGACCAGGGCATCCAGGGCATGAAGGTCGGCGGTCGCCGCCAGCTGATCATCCCCGCGCACCTCGCCTACGGCGACCGCGGCGCCGGCAGCGCGATCGCCCCGGGCGAGACGCTGATCTTCGTCTGCGACCTCGTGGCCGTGAAGAAGCGCTGACCCGCGCGCACCGCGACCGCTCCAGGTCGCTCAGGGGCCCCCGCCATCCGTGGCGGGGGCCCTCGGCTTTGGCCGCGACACTCCGGGGCGGTACGGTCGGACGTCCGAGAAGTGAATCCGCGGAAGAGGTGCAGGGCGTCGATGGCGATTGCCAAGTCCGAGCGGCTGATGAATCTCGCGCTGTGCCTGCTCGGGACGCGCCGCCCGCTGAGCAAGCGTGAACTCCGTGGCTCCATCGAGGCCTACCTCGAAGCCTCCGGTGACGACGCCTTCAACCGCATGTTCGAGCGCGACAAGGACGACCTGCGTGAGCTCGGCCTCGTCATCGAGACGGTCGAGAACCTGGAGGGCGAGACCGGCTACCTCGCCCGCCGCGACTCCAACCGGCTGCCGCCCATCACCCTCGACGCCGAGGAGGCCGCCGCGCTCGGCCTCGCCGCCAAGGTCTGGCAGCAGGCCCGCCTCGCCGGGGCCGCCAGCGGCGCCCTCCAGAAGCTCCGCGCCGCCGGCATGCCGGAGGCGGAGGACTCGTACGAGACCCAGCCCAGCGCCCTCGAACCCCGCATCCCGGTCCACGAGGCCGCCTTCGAGCCGCTCATGCTGGCCTGCCGCGACCGCCGCCCCGTCGTCTTCGACTACCGCAAGGCCAACGCCGCCCGCCCCGAGACCCGCCAGGTCGAGCCCTGGACCCTCGAATGCTGGCGCGGCCACTGGTACCTCGCCGGCTGGGACCGCGACCGCGGCGCCGAGCGCGTCTTCCGCCTCTCCCGGATCACCGGCAAGGTCCGCTCCCGGGCCGGCGCCTTCACCGCGCCCGTGCCCGACGTCGTCACCGTCCGGGAGACCGTCGAGAGCTGGGCGGGCGAGACCGCGACCCGCACCGCCCGCATCCGGCTCCGCGCCGGCTGCGGCTACCCGCTGCGCGCCCGCGCCCTGTCCGTACAGGAGGGCGCCGACGGGTGGGACGAGCTGGAGATCCCGTACGGCCACGGGCTCGACGCCTGGCTGGTCGAGTTCGGTCCCGACGTCGTCGTCAGGGAACCCGCCGATCTGCGGGCCGATGTGATGGACCGGCTGCGCGCCGTGGCCAAGGGCTGAGGGGGAGACGAACCGCATGGCTGCCAACGCGATCGACCAGACGAGGCGGATGCTCTCCCTGGTCACCTACCTCCGCGAGCGCCCCGGCGCCCACGTCGCCGACGTCGCGCGCGCCTTCGGGATCACCGAGGACGAGCTGATCTCCGACCTGGACGTGCTGCCCATGTGCGGCACCAGCTTCCGCGGCGGAGACCTCCTCGACATCGACACCGACGGCGACCGGATCTGGTGGCACAACCCCGACGACGTGGCGGCGCCGCTGCGGCTCGCCGCCGACGAGGCGACCGCACTCCTCGTCGCCGCCCGCGCCGTCGCCACCCTGCCCGGGCTCCGCGAGAGCGACCGGGAGGCGCTGCTGCGCGCCACCGCCAAGCTGGAGGCCGCGGCGGGCGAGGCCGCCGGGGCCAGCTCCCGGCTCTCGGTCACCTTCGAGTCCGAGGGCGGCGTCTTCGCCGAGGTCGACCGGGCCATCTCCGAGCGCCGGCGCCTCTGGGTGCGCTACTACTCGCCCGCGCGCGACGAGCTCACCGAACGCGAGGTCGACCCGATCCGGCTCTTCGCCGTCGGCCACACGTACATGGAGGCGTGGTGCCGGCTCTCCGAGGCGCGCCGCACCTTCCGGCTCGACCGCGTCGTGGAGATCCGCATCCTCGACGAGCACGCCGCGCCGCCGGAGCTGGAACTGCGCGACCTCTCCGAGGGCCTCGTGCATCCCTCCGCCGACGACCCGGAGGTCGTGGTCGAGGTGGGACCGGGCGGCCGCTGGGTCGCCGAGTACTACCCGCACGACCGGGCCGACGAGCTGCCCGACGGCGGACTGCGGATCACGCTGCGCACGCCCGACCCCGCCTCGCTGCGCAGGCTCGCGCTCCGGCTGGGCAGCGACGGGCGGATCGTCGCGCCGGCCGAGCTCGCCGACAGCGCCAGGACGGCGGCCGCCGCCGCGCTCGCCGCGTACGAGGGAGTGTGACGGTCCTCGCGCCCGCGACGCTGTTACTGACGTACCGAAGGTCCAGAGAGAGATGAGGGAAGTGTCCGCGATGCACGGTCTCACGGCGACGATCGCCCCGGTCCTCTTCAAGGCCGCCTGCCCCGACTGCCGCTCCCGCTTCGAACTCTCCGCGAGCGCCCTGCGCCTGGCCATCGGCGCCAGCCGCCGCACGACCTTCTACTCGTTCACCTGCCCCGAGTGCGGCAGCGCCGTCCGCAAGCCCGCCGGCGAGCGCATCGTCGAACTCCTCACCGGCGGCGGCGTGCGCACCCTGCGGCTCCACACGACCGTCTGAGTAGGCTCACGCACATGTTCTGGCCCATGCTCGCCATCGCCCTCGGCTTCCTCGGGATCGCCGTCCTCGGCGTCCTCGGCATCAAGGTATTCCTCGAAGTGCAGCGCCTCGGCCGACAAGTGGCGCACACCACAGAGCAGATCAGCCGAGCGGCCGGGGAGCTGGAAACGGCCGCCGTGGGACTGGCCCGAACCGGCGAGTCGCTGCGCTGAGACCGTGCCGTACCCTGCGTGAAAGGGTCCACATCCGGGCTCGTGCCACGAAATCGGGAGTATGCAAGGGCATTGCCCTGCGTTTACTCCTGCGGGTTACGATCGCAGGCAGCGCGGTGGCCGGACAGATGTCCGACCCGCCGGGCGCCCGCACTCCATGTCGCCTCGGTGAAGAAGGTAAACGCTATGGGTAGGCTCGGCCCCACCGAGATCATTCTGATCCTCGTCGTGATCATCCTCCTGTTCGGCGCCAAGAAGCTTCCGGACATGGCCCGCTCGCTGGGCAAGTCGGCTCGCATCCTCAAGAGCGAGGCGAAGGCGATGAAGTCGGACGACCAGCAGAGCGCCCCCGCCGACCCGCCGCACGCGGGCACCGGGACGCAGGAGCCCGCGCCGCGCACCATCCAGGCCGCTCCCGGCGACGTGACCAGCTCGCGCCCCGTGGCCGAGCCCTCGGACACCACCAAGCGCTGACCCGGTCCGCCGCAGCCGCCGCACCGGGCGGCGGCTGCCGCACGAGATGAGGACCTGGGTTGCCCAAGTCTGCCCCCAAGCAGGAGAAGGATCCCGAGGGCCGGATGCCCCTCGTGGAGCACCTGCGTGAACTCCGCAACCGCCTGGCGAAGGGCCTCCTCGCCATCTCGGCGGTGACGATCGTCGCCCTCGTCTACAGCGAGGAGCTGATGCAGTTCCTCACGAAGTCGGTGCCCACCTGCGCTCCGGGTGTCACCAGCGACGGCGGCAACTGCGCGATCGTCTCCTTCAACACGCTGATGGCTCCCTTCAGCACGACGATCCAGCTGTCGCTGACGGCGGGCCTCGTCGTCGCGAGCCCGGTCTGGCTCTACCAGCTGTGGGCGTTCGTCGCGCCCGGGCTGCACAAGAACGAGAAGAAGTACACGTACGCCTTCGTCGGCGCGGCCGTGCCGCTCTTCGCCGCGGGCGCGTACCTCGCGTACCTCATCCTGCCCGTCAGCGTGAAGGTCCTCATCAGCCTCACGCCCAGCGGCTCCGCGAACATCCTGTCGCTCAACGACGTCCTCGACTTCACGCTGCGCATGGTGCTCGTCTTCGGCCTCGCCTTCGAGCTCCCCCTCGTCCTGGTGATGCTGAACCTCACCGGTGTCCTCACCGGTCGCCGCATGGCCGGCTGGTGGCGCGGTGTGATCATGGGCGTCTTCGTCTTCGGCGCCGTCATCACCCCGACCACCGACCCGGTCGGCATGATCGCCCTCGCCGGGCCGATCACGATCCTGTACTTCGGGGCCGTGGGCTTCTCCCTCCTCAACGACCGACGGCGCCGGCGCGGCAACCCCGACGCCGAGCTCGACGACGACGAGGCCTCCTCGCTCGACCTGACGCCCCAGGCCGTCGGCGCCGTCGAGCCCGTCGCCGCCACCCGCGCCCTGCCCGAGCAGGCCACCGGCGAGCACGGCGGAACCACCGCGCAGCGGCTCAACGGTTACGACGACATCACCTGATCTTGTAGGGTCCCCCCAGACTCCGTCCGGGGGGACCCCCAATGACCAGCGACATCACCCTCTTCGTCAATCCCGCCGCGGGCCGCGGCCGCGGGGCCGATGCCGCCCAGCCCGCCGCGCGGGTGCTCAGGGACGCGGGGTTCTCCGTCCGCACCGTCCTCGGGCTCGACGTGGCCGACGCCCTGGCACGCGCGCGCGAGGCCGTCGCCGACGGCACCGGAGCCCTCGTCGCCGTCGGCGGCGACGGAATGATCTCCCTCGCCCTCCAGGTCGTCGCCGGCACCCGCACCCCGCTCGGCGTCATCGCCGCCGGCACCGGCAACGACTTCGCCCGCACCCTCGGCCTGCCCGTCCGCGACCCGGCCGCCGCGGCCCGCCTCGCCGCCGGGATCCTGAACGGCGCGGGGGCCCGCGCGATGGACCTCGGACGCGTGACGAGCGGGACGCGCACCCGCTGGTACGGCACCGTGCTCGCCTCCGGATTCGACTCCCGGGTCAACGACCGCGGCAACCGGATGCGCCTCCCCGCCGGCCGCTTCAAGTACGACCTCGCGATCCTCGCCGAGCTCGCCGCCTTCCGGCCCGTCCCGTACCGCCTGACCCTGGACGACGGGCGCGTCCTGGAGACCGACGCCACCCTCGTCGCCGTCGGCAACGGCAGCTCCTACGGCGGAGGCATGCGGATCTGCGCCGACGCGCGCACCGACGACGGACTCCTCGACGTCACCGTCGTCGGAGACTGCGACCGCACCACCCTCCTCAAGGTCTTCCCCCGGGTTTACAAGGGCACGCACCTCGACCACCCCAAGGTCACCACCCACCGCGTCCGCTCCCTCACCCTCGACGCCCCGGACACCACCGGTTACGCCGACGGCGAGCCGCTCGGCCCGCTGCCGCTCGCCGTGGAGTGCGTCCCGAACGCCCTGCGGGTCCTCGCGCCCACCGAGCCCACACCCCCTGGAACCGAGCCCTCCGCATCCCCTCGATAAAGATCGCGTCACTGTCACAGGTGGCGGGTAGGCTCGACGACAAGATGACAGAGGACCTCACACCAGCCGAGGCGTACGCGGCCGCTCGCGCCCGCAACGCCGAGCAGCGCACCGCACTGGCACCCTTCCGCGAGCTGTACGAGTTCGGTCTGGACCCCTTCCAGATCGAGGCGTGCAAGGCACTCGAAGCGGGCAAGGGCGTGCTCGTCGCCGCGCCCACGGGCTCCGGCAAGACCATCGTCGGCGAGTTCGCCGTCCACCTCGCCCTCACCCAGGGCCGCAAGTGCTTCTACACGACGCCCATCAAGGCGCTGTCGAACCAGAAGTACGCCGACCTCGTCAAGCGGTACGGCGCCGACAAGGTCGGCCTCCTCACCGGCGACAACAGTGTCAACGGCGACGCGCCGATCGTCGTCATGACCACCGAAGTCCTCCGCAACATGCTCTACGCCGGATCCCAGGCCCTCTCCGGCCTCGGATACGTCGTCATGGACGAGGTCCACTACCTCTCCGACCGCTTCCGCGGCGCGGTCTGGGAGGAAGTGATCATCCACCTCCCCGAATCCGTCACCCTCGTCTCACTCTCCGCGACCGTCTCCAACGCCGAGGAGTTCGGCGACTGGCTCGACACCGTCCGCGGCGACACCGAGGTCATCGTCTCCGAGAGCCGCCCCGTACCGCTGTGGCAGCACGTCCTCGCCGGACGCCGGATGTACGACCTCTTCGAGGAGGAGACCGACCACGGCGGCCGCGGCTCCGCCCGCCGCGAGGTCAACCCCGACCTCATGCGCCTCGCCCGCACCGAGAACACGGCGTACAACCCGCGCGACCGGCGCCGCGGCAAGATGGTCCGCGAGGCCGACCGCGAGCGCGAGCGCCGCCAGCGCTCCCGCATCTGGACCCCCGGCCGCCCCGAGGTCATCGAGCGCCTCGACGCCGAGGGACTGCTGCCCGCCATCACCTTCATCTTCAGCCGCGCCGGCTGCGAGGCCGCCGTCCAGCAGTGCCTGTACGCCGGACTGCGCCTCAACAACGACGAGGGACGCCTGCGCGTCCGCGAGATCGTCGAGGAGCGCACCGCCGCCATCCCCGCCGAGGACCTCCACGTCCTCGGCTACTACGAGTGGCTCGAAGCCCTGGAGCGGGGCATCGCCGCCCACCACGCCGGCATGCTCCCCACCTTCAAGGAAGTCGTCGAGGAGCTCTTCGTCCGCGGGCTCGTCAAGGCCGTCTTCGCGACCGAGACCCTCGCCCTCGGCATCAACATGCCCGCGCGGTCCGTCGTCCTCGAGAAGCTCGTCAAGTGGAACGGCGAGCAGCACGCCGACATCACCCCCGGCGAGTACACCCAGCTCACCGGCCGCGCCGGCCGTCGCGGCATCGACGTCGAGGGCCACGCCGTCGTGCTCTGGCAGCGCGGCCTCGACCCCGGCCACCTCGCCGGACTCGCCGGCACGCGCACCTACCCCCTGCGCTCCAGCTTCCGGCCCTCGTACAACATGGCGGTCAACCTCGTCGACCAGTTCGGCCGGCACCGCTCCCGCGAACTCCTCGAAACCTCCTTCGCCCAGTTCCAGGCCGACCGCTCCGTCGTCGGCATCTCCCGGCAGGTGCAGAAGAACGAGGAGGGACTCGAGGGCTACCGCGAGGGCATGACCTGCCACCTCGGCGACTTCGAGGAGTACGCGCGGCTCCGCCGCGACCTCAAGGACCGCGAGACCGAACTGGCCCGGCAGGGCGCCGCGCAGCGCCGTGCCCAGGCCGCCGGCTCGCTGGAGAAGCTCAAGCCCGGCGACATCATCCACGTGCCGACCGGCAAGTTCGCCGGCCTCGCCCTCGTCCTCGACCCCGGCATCCCGGCGGGCCGCACCAACGGCCACCGCGGCTTCGAGTACCACGACGGCCCGCGCCCCCTGGTGCTCACCGCCGAGCGGCAGGTCAAGAGGCTCGCCTCCATCGACTTCCCCGTGCCCGTCGAGGCGCTGGAGCGGATGAGGATCCCCAAGACCTTCAACCCCCGCTCCCCGCAGTCCCGTCGCGACCTCGCCTCCGCCCTGCGCAGCAAGGCCGGACACATCAACCCCGAGCGCCACCACAAGCAGCGCTCCGCCGCCGCCGACGACCGCGAGATCGCCCGCCTGCGCACCGAGCTCCGCGCCCACCCCTGCCACGGCTGCGACGAGCGCGAGGACCACGCCCGCTGGGCCGAGCGCTACCACCGCCTCCAGCGCGACACCCAGCAGCTGGAGCGGCGCATCGAGGGCCGCACCAACACCATCGCCCGCACCTTCGACCGGATCGTCGCGCTCCTCACCGAACTCGACTACCTGCGCGGCGACGACGTCACCGACAACGGCAAGCGGCTCGCCCGGCTCTACGGCGAACTCGACCTGCTGGCCTCCGAATGCCTCAGGGACCGGGTCTGGGAGGGCCTCACCCCGGCCGAACTCGCCGCCTGCGTCTCCGCGTTGGTGTTCGAGTCGCGCCAGGCCGACGACGCCGTCGCGCCCAAGCTGCCGACCGGCAACGCCAAGGCGGCGCTCGGCGAGATGGTCCGCATCTGGGGCCGCCTCGACGCCCTCGAAGAGGAATTCAAGATCAACCAGGCCGAGGGCGTCGGCCAGCGCGAACCCGACCTCGGCTTCGCCTGGGCCGCCTACCAGTGGGCCTCCGACAAGAGCCTCGACGAGGTCCTCCGCGAGGCCGAGATGCCCGCCGGCGACTTCGTCCGCTGGTGCAAGCAGGTCATCGACGTCCTCGGGCAGATCGCCGCGGCCGCGCCCAAGGAGAACAGCACCGTCGCGAAGAACGCCCGCAAGGCCGTGGACTCGCTGCTCCGCGGTGTCGTCGCCTACAGCTCGGTGGGCTGACGGCCCGACAGTTCCCGAAGGGGCCCGTGGCGTGCGCGCCGCGGGCCCCTTCGGCGTCTCCGTCCCTGTCGTACTCCCTTCGGTGTCTCCTTCGCGCCCTTCGGTCGGCGCACCCTCTTCGGCGCCCCCGGCGTGCCGCCCGCGGACGGTTGTCCACAGGTCGTCGTCCACAGGGCTGGCGCGGGGGAGGACCCTTCCGCTTGCATGGACTCGTACACACGGACAGTGAGTTGGGGAGGGGACGTACGTGACCAGGCAAGCCGGTCCCGACGCCGGGACGCGCGCGACGCAGCCGACCGCGACCATCGCCGAGGGCCCCCGGGGGGTGCCGCTCCTCGGCAACCTGCCCGCCTTCGGCAAGGACCCGCTCGCCTTCTTCGAACAGCTCAGGGAGCGCGGGGACTTCGTCCGCTGGCGCTTCGGTCGCGGCCCCGCCCTCTTCATCGCCCACCCCGACGCCATCGGCGAACTCCTCACCGAGGTCGAGCACACCTTCGACCAGCCCGACCTCGGCATCGCCTTCCGCACCCTCCTCGGCAACGGCGTGGTCGTCGCCAAGGGTGCCGACTGGCGACGCAAGCGCTCCCTGGTCCAGCCCTCCGTCCGCCCCAAGCAGGTCCGCTCCTACGCCGCGACGATGACCGAGTGCGCCGTCGCCCTCGCCGACCGATGGACCGACGGGCAGCACATCGACATCAAGAAGGAGATGGCCGCCCTCACCCAACTCGTCGCCGTCCGCACCATCTTCGGAGTCGACACCGCGGCGGACGCCGAGTCCATCGGCCGGGCCATGGACATCGCGCAGAAGGAGATCGGCGCCGAGTTCAGCGGCATCGGAGCCGTACTCCCCGACTGGATCCCCACCCCCGGACGCGCCCGCATCAAGCGCGCCACCGCCGTCATCGACGCCGAGGTCTCCCGCGTCGTCTCCCGCCACCGCGACGGCGACACCGAGCGCCCCGACCTCCTCAGCCGCCTCCTCGCCGCCCGGGACGAGACCGGCGCCCGCCTCACCGACCGGGAGATCCGCGACGAGACCGTCACCCTCTACATCGGCGGCCACGAGACCACCAGCTCCACCCTCGTCTGGGCCTGGTACCTGCTCTCCCGCAACCCCCGGGTCCGCGACGCCCTCGCCGAGGAACTCGACCGGGTCCTCGCCGACCACGAACCCGGCTACGACGACTACGCCTCGCTGACGTACACCCAGGCCGTCATCAAGGAGACCCTCCGCCTCTACCCGACGATCTGGCTCATCACCGGCATCGCCAAGGAGGGCGCCACCCTCGGCGGCGCCCCCGTCCCCACCGGCACCCGCGTCTGGTCCAGCCAGTGGGCCACCCACCGCGACCCCCGCTGGTACGGCGACGCCGACGCCTTCCGCCCCGAGCGCTGGCTCACCACCGAGGACGGCGAACCCACCGAGCAGATACCCGAGTACGCCTGGTTCCCCTTCGGCGGCGGCCCCCGCGTCTGCCTCGGCACCCGTTTCGCCCTCGTCGAGGCCGTCCTCGTCCTCGCCGTCCTCGCCCGCCGCTTCCACCTCGACCTCACCACCGACGACATCCGCCCGGTCCCCAGCCTCACCCTCCAACCGGACCGCGACGTCCACGCCACGGTCCGCGCCCGGGGCTGACGCACCGGAGCCGGGTGGCTGTCGTCGGGCTCACCCTGCCGCAGGACGTCACCGCCGGCGGCTTCGACGTGGTCCTCTGCCGCAACCTCCTCGCCTACGTCGACGACGTCGCCGGCACCGGGGACCCCGGCCTGACGGGCCGGGGACGGGGGCGCGGCCCTCGCGTGGCGGGGGCCGCGCCGGTCAGGCCGGGGTGGGGGCCGGTCGTCGCTCGGCGCGGTTCGTCCAGAGGGCGCGGACGATGAGGAACAGGGGGAGGCCGAGGGGGGAGAGGAGGATGGTGAGGAGGAGGACAGGGCCCATGAGGAGTGGGGGGACGGCGAGGCGGCGGGCCTCGCGGTAGATCCACTGGCCGAGGAGGAGGTCCCAGGCGATGACCTGGGCCCAGAGGGCGCCGGCGCCGTCGGCCAGGGTGGTGAGGTCGCGGAAGGTGTCGATGTCGGGGCTGGTGACGGCGGTCCAGAGCTCCGGGAAGACGGGGACGGCGAACACCGCCCAGACGGCCAGGAGGGGGAGGACGGTCAGGGGGGAGGCGGCGATGCGCTCGGTCGTCCGCCAGTGCGGGGCGAAGATCATGAGCAGCCAGACCGGGGCCGCGAGGAGGAAGGTCAGCTCGAACAGGAAGCCGGTCATGCCGGGACCTCCTCGGAGGGTGCCGGTGCGGGGGAGGGGGCCGCGGCCCGCAGGGACAGGGTGGCGGCGAGCGCGGTGAGCAGGGCGATCGCGGCCGCCGCGGTCAGGGTCGCGCCGTCCGGCGAGAAGAGGGCCTGGCCGCGGAGGGCCTGCCAGGTCAGGAGGACGAAGGTCGCGGTGTAGGCGCCGGCGGCGGTGAGGGTCAGCCGGAGGCGGACGCGGTCGTCGGCGAGGCGGACGAAGCGCGGGGTGAGCGCGGCGAGGACGAGCAGCAGGAGCGGGAGCAGCTGCAGCGCGTGCATGCCGAAGAAGTGCGGGATGCGCAGGTCGCCGCCGGTGGTGGACCAGCCCGTCAGGGGCATCGACGGACCGCCGTCGGGGACGCCGACGCTGTGGGCGCCGCTGATCGGCGGCTCGTCGACCGTGAGCTGCTCGGGGGTCGGAGGGACCATCAGGAAGCCGACGGCGGCGCCCGCCAGGGCGATCAGCGAGGACAGGCGGACGGCCCAGGCGGTGGCCCGGTCGAGGATCCGGGCGCGCAGCAGCAGGACCGCGATGGTCAGGGCGCCCAGCCACAGCACGACGACGGTGGCCCCCATGACCTGGAAGACGGCGTTGTCGAAGGGCGTCGCCTGGTTGAAGTGGCTCTGGGTGCCTCGGACCACCTGGAGGGTGATCAGAGCCATCTCGACGGCGCTGGCGACGGTGACCACCGTGCCGGCCCACCAGCCGATGCGGTGGGCGCGCGGCAGCGGGGCGAGCAGCGACAGCATCCAGGCGAGCGAGAGCCCGTACGCGATGAACGAGAGCGAGAACTTGAGCGGCTTGGTCCAGATCGGTACGCCGACCAGGATCCGGTCGTCGACCACCAGGCCGATGCCGGAGACGACCGCGAGGACCGCCATCGACGCGGTGAACCAGACCAGCGGTCGGTGCAGTCGGGCGAGCGGGTGCAGTAAGGACATGTGATCCCCCGTGGAAAGCCGTGACAGTACGGGCAGTTGATGTATGGATAGTGGCACTAGCCGCTATCTGATAGCGCCACTATCTATGATGGAGGCGTCGGTCGGCAAGGCCGTGGAAAGACCGGAAGGATGAACAAGCGGTGCGCATCGGAGAGTTGAGTCGCAGGACCGGGGTGTCCGTGCCGACCATCAAGTTCTACGTACGGGAAGGACTGCTGCCGGCCGGAGAGTTGACGAGCCCGAACCAGGCCTCGTACGGGGAGACGCATGTACAGCGCCTCCGCCTGATCCGGGCGCTCCTCGACGTGGGCGGACTGTCGGTCGCGGGGATCCGCAGCGTCATCGAGGCGGTCGACGACACCGACAGGCCGGTGCACAGGGTGCTCGGCGCGGCGGCCAGCCGCATGGTGCCGCGCTACGACCGCGAGCCTGGCGCCGGAATGGAGGACGCGCGGCGGAAGGTCGACGAGTTGATCGCCGCGCGCGGCTGGAACACGGTCCCGGACAACCCGGCCTCGCAGTCGCTGGCGACGGCGCTCGCGGCCCTCGACGAGGTCGGCCACGGCGCGTTCGTCGATGTCCTGGACGTCTACGCGGACGCCGCGGAGCAGGTGGCGCGGGCGGACCTCGACTACGTCGCGCGCAACGTGGCCCGCGAGGAGCTGGTGGAGAGCGCCGTCGTCGGCACGGTCCTCGGCGACGCGATCTTCTCGGCCCTTCGGCGGATGGCCCACGTCGATGCTTCGGAGCGCGTCTTCGGGGAGGCGAAGTAGGGCGGCGGGCTCCGTCGCCGGAACGCGCAAGGGGCGGGGCG
>NZ_JBHJQI010000171.1:0-17776 GCF_042262805.1 Streptomyces sp. NPDC056361 | reverse complement strand
GCACACGTGCTGCGGGCCCCTTCGGCGTTTCCCGGGCGGGTGCGGCGCCTCACGGCGCTGTACGGGGAGGTACGGCGCCTCGCGGCGCTCGTCCGGGGAAGTCTGCTCCTCCCGGCACGTGCGGGGCCGTACGGGGCCCTCCCGGCGCTCGTACGGCCGCTCAGGGCTCTCCCGGCGCTCGCGCACCGGCCGGGGGAACGCCGAGGGCCCGTGGACGTCCGATGACGTCCACGGGCCCGGCGGTACGTTTCTGCTGTGCCCTCGTAAGGGGTCAGTTGTCCTCGTGGGCGACCGCGCGGCGCGCGTCCGCGTCCAGCACGCCCCAGCTGATGAGCTGCTCGGTGAGGACCGAGGGGGACTGGTCGTAGATGACGGCGAGCGTGCGCAGGTCGTCCTGGCGGATCGACAGCACCTTGCCGTTGTAGTCGCCGCGCTGCGACTGGATCGTCGCCGCGTAGCGCTGGAGCGGGCCGGCCTTCTCCTGGGGGACGTGCGCCAGGCGCTCCAGGTCGAGGACCAGCTTCGGCGGCGGCTCGGCCGCCCCGCCGGGGGTCGTGCCCGGCAGGAGCTCCTGCACCGGCACCCCGTAGAAATCGGCCAGCTCGGCAAGGCGCTGCACGGTCACCGCACGGTCACCACGCTCGTACGAGCCGACCACGACGGCCTTCCAGCGGCCCTGGGACTTCTCCTCCACTCCGTGGAGGGACAGACCCTGCTGGGTGCGGATGGCACGGAGTTTGGCCCCGAGCTGCTTTGCGTATTCGCTGGACATAACGCTCCCGGACGCTGTGACGACATGCGGCTGCGCCGCGCGGCTGGTAACTCACTGTGAGGTTACGCAGCGTTACTCTTTCCCGTCAAGCCGAATGGTCCGTACCGCCTCCTCCCGGGGGACGGCGCACGGAGCGGCGCGCCGGGGCGCGCGTCGTACACCCGTCCACCCCCTGGTAAAGTGAACGCGCAATTCCGACGTCCTTTAAGAACCGTCCCGTGAGGCGGAGAAGGAGGTCCGTTTTTCATGGACACCCAGCAGCAGTACGGCGATGACGCCCGGCCCGTCCTCGAGGCCCCCGACATCGCGCGGGTCCTCACCCGCATCGCCCACGAGATCGTCGAGCGCGCCAAGGGCGCAGACGACGTGGTCCTCCTCGGCATTCCCACCCGCGGCGTGTTCCTCGCCCGCCGGCTCGCCGAGAAGCTCGAGTCGATCACCGGCACGAAGATCCCGGTCGGCTCCCTCGACATCACCATGTACCGGGACGACCTCCGGCTGAAGCCCGCCCGCGCCATCGGCCGCACCGAGATCCCCGGTGACGGCGTCGACGGCCGCCTCGTCGTCCTCGTCGACGACGTGCTCTTCTCCGGCCGCACCATCCGCGCCGCCCTCGACGCCCTCGGCGACATCGGCCGCCCGCGCGCCGTCCAGCTCGCGGTCCTCGTCGACCGCGGCCACCGCGAACTTCCGATCCGTGCCGACTACGTCGGCAAGAACCTCCCCACGTCGCTGCGGGAGACGGTCAAGGTCCAGCTCGCCGAGGAGGACGGTCGCGACACCGTGCTGCTCGGCACCAGGCCCGCCTCCTAGCCGGACCGGCTTTCCCGCGGGGCCCAGGGCACACCCCTGCGCCCCCGCATGTCCGCACACCTCCCCACCACGGAGAGACACCCCGATGATGCGTCACCTCATCTCGGCCGCCGACCTCACCCGCGACGACGCCGTCCAGATCCTCGACACCGCCGAGGAGATGGCCCGGGTGGCCGACCGGCCCATCAAGAAGCTGCCGACCCTGCGCGGCCGGACCATCTGCAACCTGTTCTTCGAGGACTCCACCCGCACCCGGATCTCCTTCGAGGCCGCCGAGAAGCGCCTCTCCGCCGACGTCATCAACTTCGCGGCCAAGGGCTCCAGCGTCTCCAAGGGCGAGTCCCTCAAGGACACCGCGCAGACCCTGGAGGCCATGGGCGTCGACGCGGTCGTCATCCGGCACGGCGCCTCCGGAGCCCCGTACCGCCTCGCCACCTCCGGCTGGATCGACGCCCCCGTCATCAACGCCGGCGACGGCACCCACCAGCACCCCACCCAGGCCCTGCTCGACGCCTTCACCATGCGCCGCCGCCTCGTCGGCCGCGACGCCGGTCTCGGCCGGGACCTCGACGGCAAGCGCATCACCCTCGTGGGCGACGTCCTGCACAGCCGGGTCGCCCGCTCCAACGTCGACCTGCTGCACACCCTCGGCGCCGAGGTCACCCTGGTGGCCCCGCCCACCCTGGTCCCCGTCGGCGTCGAGACCTGGCCCTGCGAGGTCTCGTACGACCTCGACAGCGTGCTGCCGAAGTCCGACGCGGTGATGATGCTTCGTGTGCAGCGCGAGCGGATGAACGCCGCCTTCTTCCCGACCGAGCGCGAGTACTCGCGCCGCTACGGGCTCGACGGCGAGCGGATGGCGAAGATGCCCGAACACGCCATCGTCATGCACCCCGGCCCGATGGTCCGCGGCATGGAGATCACCGCCGAGGTCGCCGACTCCGACCGCTGCACGGTCGTCGAGCAGGTCGCCAACGGCGTCTCCGTCCGGATGGCCGTCCTCTACCTGCTTCTGGGCGGCAACGAGTCCGCCGTCAGCCACACCCGTACCGAGGAGAGCAAGTAACCATGAGCAAGATCCTTATCCGCGGTGCGAAGGTCCTCGGCGGCGACATCCAGGACGTCCTCGTCGACGGCGAGACCATCGCCGAGGTCGGCACCGGCCTGTCCGCCGAGGGCGCGACCGTGATCGAGGCCGACGGCCTGATCCTGCTGCCCGGCCTGGTCGACCTCCACACCCACCTGCGCGAGCCCGGCCGCGAGGACTCCGAGACCGTCCTCACCGGCACCCGCGCCGCCGCCTCCGGCGGCTACACCGCCGTCTTCGCCATGGCCAACACCCACCCGGTCGCCGACACCGCCGGCGTCGTCGAGCAGGTCTACCGCCTCGGCAAGGAGTCCGGCTACTGCGACGTGCAGCCCATCGGCGCCGTCACCGTCGGCCTCGAAGGCAAGAAGCTCGCCGAGCTCGGCGCCATGCACGACTCCGCCGCCGGCGTCACCGTCTTCTCCGACGACGGCAAGTGCGTCGACGACGCCGTGATCATGCGCCGCGCCCTGGAGTACGTGAAGGCCTTCGACGGCGTCGTCGCCCAGCACGCCCAGGAGCCCCGCCTCACCGAGGGCGCCCAGATGAACGAGGGCATCGTCTCCGCCGAACTCGGACTCGGCGGCTGGCCCGCCGTCGCCGAGGAGTCGATCATCGCCCGCGACGTCCTCCTCGCCGAGCACGTCGGCTCCCGCGTCCACATCTGCCACCTCTCCACCGCCGGCTCCGTCGAGATCGTCCGCTGGGCCAAGTCCCGCGGCATCGACGTCACCGCCGAGGTCACCCCGCACCACCTCCTCCTCACGGACGAGCTGGTCCGCTCGTACAACCCGGTCTACAAGGTCAACCCGCCGCTGCGCACCGAGAAGGACGTCCTCGCCCTGCGCGAGGCGCTGGCCGACGGCACGATCGACATCGTCGCCACCGACCACGCCCCGCACCCGCACGAGGACAAGGACTGCGAGTGGGCCGCGGCCGCCATGGGCATGGTCGGCCTGGAGACCGCGCTCTCCGTCGTCCAGCAGACGATGGTCGAGACCGGCCTCCTCGACTGGGCCGGCGTCGCCGACCGCATGTCCTTCGCCCCCGCCCGCATCGGACGGGCCTCCGGCCACGGACGACCCGTCTCGGCTGGTGAGCCCGCGAACCTGACGCTGATCGATCCGGCATACCGTGGTGTCGTGGACCCCGCGGACTTCGCCTCCCGCAGCCGCAACACCCCCTACGAGGGTCGTGAGCTGCCGGGACGCGTCACCCACACCTTCCTGCGGGGCCGGGCAACGGTCGTGGACGGGAAGCTGGCGTGACACCACTCATCGCAATCGCCGCACAGGCAGCAGACCAGAAGTCGGCGGAGGTGACCGACTGGGCCGGCAGGATCGGCTGGGTCGCCGGCCTGCTGCTCTTCATCGCCTTCGTCTACTGGCTGATGCGCCAGGGATGGAAGTGGCGCGGCAGCCTCCAGTCGGACCTCCCCGAGCTTCCCACCGCGCCGCAGGAGCCCGGTGCGGCGAGACTGACCCTGAGCGGGCGCTACCACGGGTCCACGACCGCGGGCCAGTGGCTCGACCGGATCGTCGCCCACGGCCTCGGCACCCGCAGCCGGGTCGAGCTCACGCTCACCGACGCCGGGATCGAGGTCGTACGCCCCGGGGCGAACGACTTCTTCGTCCCGGCCGACGCCCTGCGCGGGGCACGCCTCGACAAGGGCATCGCCGGCAAGGTCCTCGCCGAGGGCGGCCTGCTGATCGTCACCTGGGCCCACGGCGAGAAGCTGCTCGACTCCGGCTTCCGCTCCGACCGGGCGGCCGAGCACACCGCCTGGGTCGAGGCCCTCAACTCCATGAACCACACCACCACGACGGAAGGCATCGCACGATGACGACCTCCACCAGGGGAGCCGACAAGACTCCCGCCGTACTCGTCCTGGAGGACGGCCGCATCTTCCGCGGCCGCGCCTACGGGGCCGTGGGGGAGACCTTCGGCGAGGCCGTGTTCTCCACCGGCATGACCGGCTACCAGGAGACCCTCACCGACCCGTCGTACCACCGCCAGGTCGTGGTCATGACCGCCCCGCACGTCGGCAACACCGGCGTCAACGACGAGGACCCCGAGTCCGGCCGCATCTGGGTCTCCGGCTACGTCGTCCGCGACCCCGCCCGCGTCTCCTCCAACTGGCGCGCCCAGCGCTCGCTGGACGAGGAGCTGGAGCGCCAGGGCGTCGTCGGCATCTCCGGCATCGACACCCGCGCCCTCACCCGCCACCTGCGCGAGCGCGGCGCCATGCGCGTCGGCATCTTCTCCGGCGACGCCTGGACCGGCGTCCGCGACGAGGCCCTGCTCGCCAAGGTGCAGGAGCAGCCCCAGATGAAGGGCGCGAACCTCTCCGCCGAGGTCGCCACCAAGGAGACGTACGTCGTCCCCGCGATCGGCACCAAGAAGTTCACCGTCGCCGCCGTCGACCTCGGCATCAAGGGCATGACCCCGCACCGGATGGCCGAGCGCGGCATCGAGGTCCACGTGCTGCCCGCCACCGCCACCGCCGAGGACATCTACGCGGTGAACCCGGACGGCGTCTTCTTCTCCAACGGCCCCGGCGACCCGGCCACGGCCGACGGTCCCGTCGCCGTCATGCGCGCCGTCCTGGAGCGCAAGACCCCGCTCTTCGGCATCTGCTTCGGCAACCAGATCCTCGGCCGCGCCCTCGGCTTCGGCACCTACAAGCTGAAGTACGGCCACCGCGGCATCAACCAGCCGGTGCAGGACCGCACCACCGGCAAGGTCGAGGTCACCGCGCACAACCACGGCTTCGCCGTCGACGCGCCCCTCGACAAGATCTCCGACACCCCCTTCGGGCGTGCCCAGGTCTCCCACGTCTGCCTGAACGACGACGTCGTCGAAGGCCTCCAGCTGCTCGACCAGCCGGCCTTCTCCGTCCAGTACCACCCCGAGGCGGCCGCGGGCCCGCACGACGCCGCGTACCTCTTCGACCGCTTCGTATCCCTGATGGAGGCCGAGCGTGCCTAAGCGCACCGATATCCAGTCCGTCCTGGTCATCGGCTCCGGCCCGATCGTCATCGGCCAGGCCGCAGAGTTCGACTACTCCGGCACCCAGGCGTGCCGCATCCTCAAGGCCGAGGGCCTGCGGGTGATCCTGGTCAACTCCAACCCGGCCACGATCATGACCGACCCGGAGATCGCCGACGCCACCTACGTCGAGCCGATCACCCCCGAGTTCGTCGAGAAGATCATCGCCAAGGAGCGCCCCGACGCCCTCCTGCCCACCCTCGGCGGCCAGACCGCGCTGAACACCGCGATCTCCATGCACGAGCAGGGCGTCCTGGAGAAGTACGGCGTCGAGCTCATCGGCGCCAACGTCGAGGCCATCAACAAGGGCGAGGACCGCGACCTCTTCAAGGGCGTCGTCGAGGCCGTCAAGGCCAAGATCGGCTACGGCGAGTCCGCCCGCTCGGTCATCTGCCACTCCATGGACGACGTCCTCAAGGGCGTCGAGACGCTCGGCGGCTACCCCGTCGTCGTCCGCCCCTCCTTCACCATGGGCGGCGCCGGCTCCGGCTTCGCCCACGACGAGGACGAGCTGCGCCGCATCGCCGGCCAGGGCCTCACGCTCTCCCCGACCACCGAGGTGCTCCTGGAGGAGTCCATCCTCGGCTGGAAGGAGTACGAGCTGGAGCTGATGCGCGACAAGAACGACAACGTCGTGGTCGTCTGCTCCATCGAGAACTTCGACCCGATGGGCGTCCACACCGGTGACTCGATCACCGTCGCCCCGGCGATGACGCTCACCGACCGCGAGTACCAGCGGCTCCGCGACATCGGCATCGCGATCATCCGCGAGGTCGGCGTCGACACCGGCGGCTGCAACATCCAGTTCGCGATCGACCCGGTCGACGGCCGGATCATCGTCATCGAGATGAACCCGCGCGTCTCCCGCTCCTCCGCGCTCGCCTCCAAGGCGACCGGCTTCCCGATCGCCAAGATCGCGGCCCGTCTCGCCGTCGGCTACACGCTGGACGAGATCCCGAACGACATCACGGAGAAGACCCCGGCGTCCTTCGAGCCCACGCTCGACTACGTCGTCGTCAAGGCCCCGCGCTTCGCCTTCGAGAAGTTCCCGCAGGCCGACTCCACCCTCACCACGACCATGAAGTCGGTCGGCGAGGCCATGGCCATCGGCCGCAACTTCACCGAGGCCCTCCAGAAGGCCCTGCGCTCCCTGGAGAAGAAGGGCTCGCAGTTCACCTTCGTCGGCGAGCCCGGCGACAAGGACGAGCTGCTGCGCGACGCGGTCCGCCCGACCGACGGCCGCATCAACACCGTCATGCAGGCCATCCGCGCCGGCGCCACCCCGCAGGAGGTCTTCGACGCCACGAAGATCGACCCGTGGTTCGTCGACCAGCTCTTCCTGATCAAGGAGATCGCCGACGAGCTGGCCGCCGCCGAGAAGCTCGAGCCCGAGATCCTCGCCGAGGCCAAGCGCCACGGCTTCTCCGACGCCCAGATCGCCGAGATCCGCGGCCTGCGCGAGGACGTCGTCCGCGAGGTCCGGCACGCCCTCGGCGTCCGACCGGTCTACAAGACGGTCGACACCTGCGCCGCCGAGTTCGCCGCCAAGACCCCGTACTTCTACTCCTCGTACGACGAGGAGAGCGAGGTCGCGCCGCGCACCAAGCCCGCCGTGATCATCCTGGGCTCCGGCCCGAACCGCATCGGCCAGGGCATCGAGTTCGACTACTCCTGCGTCCACGCCTCCTTCGCCCTGAGCGACGCCGGCTACGAGACCGTGATGGTCAACTGCAACCCGGAGACCGTCTCGACGGACTACGACACCTCCGACCGCCTGTACTTCGAGCCGCTGACGCTCGAGGACGTGCTGGAGATCGTCCACGCCGAGACGCTGGCCGGCCCCGTCGCCGGCGTCGTCGTCCAGCTCGGCGGCCAGACCCCGCTGGGTCTGTCCCAGGCGCTCAAGGACAACGGCGTGCCGGTCGTCGGCACCTCCCCGGAGGCCATCCACGCCGCCGAGGACCGCGGCGCGTTCGGCCGGGTCCTCGCCGAGGCCGGCCTGCCGGCCCCCAAGCACGGCACCGCGACCACCTTCGCCGGCGCCAAGGCCATCGCCGACGAGATCGGCTACCCCGTCCTCGTGCGCCCGTCGTACGTGCTCGGCGGCCGCGGCATGGAGATCGTCTACGACGAGACCCGCCTGGAGTCGTACATCGCCGAGTCCACCGAGATCAGCCCCACCCGGCCGGTCCTGGTCGACCGCTTCCTCGACGACGCGATCGAGATCGACGTGGACGCGCTCTACGACGGCCAGGAGCTCTACCTCGGCGGCGTCATGGAGCACATCGAGGAGGCCGGCATCCACTCCGGCGACTCGGCCTGCGCCCTGCCCCCGATCACCCTCGGCGGCTTCGACATCAAGCGGCTGCGCGCCTCCACCGAGGCCATCGCCAAGGGCGTCGGCGTCCGCGGCCTGATCAACATCCAGTTCGCCATGGCCGGCGACATCCTCTACGTCCTGGAGGCCAACCCGCGCGCCTCCCGGACCGTCCCCTTCACCTCGAAGGCGACCGCCGTGCCGCTCGCGAAGGCCGCCGCCCGCATCTCGCTGGGCGCCACCATCGCCGAGCTGCGCGCCGAGGGCCTGCTGCCGAAGACCGGCGACGGCGGCACCCTGCCGATCGACGCGCCGATCTCCGTCAAGGAGGCCGTGATGCCGTGGAGCCGCTTCCGCGACATCCACGGGCGCGGCGTCGACACCGTCCTCGGCCCGGAGATGCGCTCCACCGGCGAGGTCATGGGCATCGACGCGGTCTTCGGCACGGCGTACGCCAAGTCGCAGGCCGGCGCCTACGGCCCGCTGCCCACCAAGGGCCGCGCGTTCATCTCCGTCGCCAACCGCGACAAGCGCTCGATGATCTTCCCGGCCCGCGAGCTCGTCGCCCACGGCTTCGAGCTGCTCGCCACCTCCGGCACCGCCGAGGTCCTCAAGCGCAACGGCATCAACGCCACGGTCGTGCGCAAGCTCAGCGAGGGCGAGGGCCCGAACGGCGAGAAGACGATCGTCCAGCTGATCCACGACGGCCAGGTCGACCTGATCGTCAACACCCCGTACGGCACCGGCGGCCGCCTCGACGGCTACGAGATCCGTACGGCCGCGGTGGCCCGCAGCGTCCCGTGCCTCACCACGGTCCAGGCGCTCGCCGCCGCCGTCCAGGGCATCGACGCGCTCAACCGCGGCGACGTCGGCGTCCGCTCGCTCCAGGAACACGCGGAGCATCTGACCGCGGCCCGCGACTAGCAGCCCGTACGAACGAGGGGGACACCGGAAACACCGCGGTGTCCCCCTCTTCATGAGCACACCTGGACTCCCCGCATGTACAAGTTCTTCTTCACCGTCGTCTTCAAGCGCATGGACCCCGAGAAGGCCCACTACCTGGCCTTCCGCTGGATCCGCCTGGCCGCCCGCGTCCCCGTCCTGCGCACCTTCGTCGCCGCCGTCCTCGCGCCCCGGTACAAGGAGCTGCGCACCGAGGCCCTCGGCCTGCGGATGCACGGCCCCTTCGGCCTCGCCGCCGGCTTCGACAAGAACGCCGTGGCCATCGACGGCATGTCGATGCTCGGCTTCGACCACATCGAGATCGGCACCGTCACCGGCGAAGCCCAGCCCGGCAACCCGAAGAAGCGCCTCTTCCGGCTGGTCCCGGACCGCGCCCTGATCAACCGCATGGGCTTCAACAACGAGGGCTCCGCCGCCGTCGCCGCGCGCCTCCACGCGCGCGTGCCGGTCTTCAAGACCGTCGTCGGCGTCAACATCGGCAAGACCAAGGTCGTGCCGGAGGCGGAGGCCGCCGCCGACTACGTGAAGTCCACCGAGCGCCTCGCCGCCCACGCCGACTACCTCGTCGTGAACGTCTCCTCGCCGAACACCCCGGGGCTGCGCAACCTCCAGGCCACCGAGTCCCTGCGCCCGCTGCTCACGGCCGTACGGGAGGCCGCCGACCGCTCCGTCACCGGCCGCCGCGTCCCGCTCCTGGTGAAGATCGCCCCCGACCTGGCCGACGAGGACGTCGACGCGGTCGCCGACCTCGCCCTGGAGCTCGGCCTCGACGGCATCATCGCCACCAACACCACCATCGCGCGCGAGGGCCTGGGCCTGACGTCGGACCCGGAGCTGGTCAAGGAGACCGGCGGCCTGTCCGGCGCGCCCGTCAAGGAGCGCTCCCTGGCCGTCCTGCGCCGCCTCCACGCGCGCGTGGGCGACCGCCTGGTCCTCGTGGGCGTCGGCGGCATCGAGAACGCCGAGGACGCCTGGCAGCGGATCCTCGCCGGCGCCACGCTGATCCAGGGCTACAGCGCCTTCATCTACGAGGGGCCGTTCTACGCCCGCGCGATCCACAAGGGCCTCGCCGCGCGCCTCGCCGCCTCCCCGTACGCCACCCTCGCCGAGGCCGTCGGCGCCGACAACCGAAAGGCCGCCCAGTGACCCTCTCCTTCGGTACCCGCCTGCGCTCCGCCATGGACGAGCGCGGCCCCCTGTGCGTCGGCATCGACCCGCACGCCGCCCTGCTCGACTCCTGGGGCCTGACCGACGACATCGCCGGTCTCGAACGCTTCACCTTCACGGTCGTCGAGGCGCTCGCGGACACCGTGGCCGTCTTCAAGCCGCAGTCCGCCTTCTTCGAGCGCTTCGGCTCGCGCGGCATCGCGGTCCTGGAGCGGGCCGTCGCCGACCTGCGCGCCGCGGGCGGCCTGGTCGTCATGGACGCCAAGCGCGGCGACATCGGCTCCACCATGGCCGCCTATGCCGAGACCTTCCTGCGCAAGGACTCCCCGCTCTTCTCCGACGCGCTCACGGTCTCCCCGTACCTCGGCTACGGCTCCCTGAAGCCGGCCGTCGACCTGGCCCGCGAGTCCGGCGCCGGCCTCTTCGTGCTGGCCCTCACCTCCAACCCGGAGGGCGCGGAGGTCCAGCGGGCGGTCCGCGAGGACGGCCGGACCATCGGCGCGACGATGCTGGGCCACCTGGCGGCGGAGAACGCGGGGGAGACGCCCATGGGCTCCTTCGGCGCGGTCGTCGGCGCCACCCTCGGCGACCTGTCCTCGTTCGACCTCGACATCAACGGGCCGCTGCTCGCCCCCGGCATCGGTGCCCAGGGCGCGACCCCGGCCGACCTTCCCGCCGTCTTCGGCGCGGCGGTCCGCAACGTCGTCCCGAACGTCAGCCGCGGAGTCCTGAAGCACGGACCGGACGCGGCCGCTCTGCGGGACTCGGCTCACCGGTACGCGGACGAGGTCCGGGCGGCCGTCGGCGCGTAGCGGGTCCGCCGGCGATCCCCACCGGGCTCCCGGGCGATCCGATCCGGGGTGTCAGGCCAAGCCGCAGGTGGGAGCCTTTTCGGCCCGGTGGGACGGCCCGTCCCGCCGGGCCGTCTCACTACTTGACGAAAACTTGGCTCAAAACCGGGTCGTTATGTCGGAAAAGTCCCGGTCGGTCGATGCTGACCAGGACTTTTCCGCTGTTCTCGCTGACGGGAGCGGCCTCGGCCGCTAGTCTCCGGGGCAGAGCAGGCGTTCAGCGACACTCCGTTGGACGTTGCTCCACTGGTGTGGGGCGCTGGGTTCCTCACCGGTCCGTATCCGACAGATCGACATCCGAGGTGACGTAGGCGTGGCTCTTCCGCCCCTTACCCCTGAACAGCGCGCAGCCGCGCTCGAGAAGGCCGCCGCGGCTCGCCGGGAGCGGGCCGAGATCAAGAATCGACTCAAGCACTCCGGCGCCTCCCTGCAGGAGGTCATCAAGACCGGCCAGGAGAACGACGTCATCGGCAAGATGAAGGTCTCCGCTCTCCTCGAGTCCCTGCCGGGCGTGGGCAAGGTCCGCGCCAAGCAGATCATGGAGCGCCTCGGCATCTCCGAGAGCCGCCGCGTCCGCGGTCTCGGCTCGAACCAGATCGCCTCCCTGGAGCGGGAGTTCGGCAGCACCGGCGCCTGATCCGGGACGCGCGTCCCGGGCACACCGGTAAAGCTGGAATAATCGCTGCATGGCAGCAGAGGTACGTCCGCGGCTGACCGTGCTCTCCGGCCCCTCAGGGGTCGGCAAGAGCACGGTCGTCGCTCATATGCGCAAGGTCCACCCCGAGGTCTGGCTCTCGGTGTCGGCGACGACACGGAAGCCCCGCCCCGGCGAGAAGCACGGCGTCCACTACTTCTTCGTGACGGACGACGAGTTCGACAAGCTGATCGCCAACGGTGAGCTCCTCGAATGGGCCGAGTTCGCGGGCAACCGATACGGCACCCCGCGGGGCGCGGTCCTCGAGCGCCTGGACTCCGGGGAGCCCGTCCTCCTGGAGATCGACCTCCAGGGCGCCCGTCAGGTCAAGGACTCCATGGCGGAGTCCCAGCTGGTCTTCCTGGCTCCGCCGAGCTGGGAGGAGCTGGTCCGCCGGCTCACCGGCCGGGGCACCGAGTCGCCCGAGGTCATCGCGCGCCGACTGGAGGCCGCGAAGGTCGAGCTGGCCGCCGAAGCGGAGTTCGACACCACGCTCGTCAACACCTCCGTCGAGGACGTCGCACGCGAGCTGCTAACGTTGATGCTGCTGTCATCTGGGGACCTGGACAACAACGGCTGACGCCGTGGGTTCCCGAATCTTCACAGCATGTCTGATTTTTTCTCCATCTTCGGAAGGTAGAGCGTGTCCTCTTCCATGACTGCGCCCGAGGGCATCATCAACCCGCCGATCGACGAGCTGCTCGAGGCCACGGACTCGAAGTACAGCCTCGTGATCTACGCGGCCAAGCGCGCGCGTCAGATCAACGCGTACTACTCCCAGCTCGGCGAGGGCCTGCTGGAGTACGTGGGTCCGCTCGTCGACACCCACGTCCACGAGAAGCCGCTCTCGATCGCCCTGCGGGAGATCAACGCGGGTCTGCTGACGTCCGAGGCCATCGAGGGCCCGGCGACGTAAGCACGTATCGCTTGTAACGCTTGTCACCACAGGCCCGGCGGAACATCCGCCGGGCCTGTGGTGTCTCATGGAGTCGTACGCATCCGAGTGCGCGTCCGAGTGCGGGGAGTGGTGGGAAGTCGTGGCCGAGCCGAAGGTCGTTCTGGGGGTCAGCGGCGGCATCGCCGCCTACAAGGCGTGCGAGCTGCTGCGCCGGTTCACCGAGTCGGGCCACGACGTCCGCGTGGTGCCCACCGACTCCGCCCTGAACTTCGTCGGAGCGGCCACCTGGTCGGCGCTCTCCGGCAACCCCGTCTCGACCGAGGTGTGGGAGTCCGTCCACGAGGTGCCGCACGTGCGGATCGGCCAGGGGGCCGACCTCGTCGTCGTCGCCCCCGCCACCGCCGACATGCTGGCCAAGGCCGCCCACGGCCTCGCCGACGACCTCCTCACGAACACGCTGCTCACCGCGCGCTGTCCGGTCGTGTTCGCCCCCGCGATGCACACCGAGATGTGGGAGCACCCGGCCACGCAGGAGAACGTGGCCACCCTCCGCCGCCGCGGCGCCGTCGTCATCGAGCCCGCCGTCGGCCGTCTCACCGGCGTCGACACCGGCAAGGGCCGGCTGCCCGACCCCGGGGAGATCTTCGAGGTCTGCCGGCGGATCCTCGCGCGCGGCGTCACCGCCCCCGACCTCGCCGGCCGCCACGTCGTGGTCAGCGCAGGCGGCACCCGGGAGCCCCTCGACCCCGTGCGCTACCTGGGCAACCGCTCCTCCGGCAAGCAGGGCTACGCGCTCGCCAGGGCCGCGGCGGCCCGCGGTGCCCGGGTGACCCTGGTCGAGGCCAACACCGGCATTCCCGACCCGGCCGGCGTCGACGTGGTCCACGTCGGCACCGCCGTCCAGCTCCGCGAGGCCGTGCTCAAGGCCGCCGCCGACGCGGACGCCGTGGTGATGGCCGCGGCCGTCGCCGACTTCCGCCCGGCCGTCTACGCCACCGGGAAGATCAAGAAGAAGGGCGACGACGGTGCCCCCACCGTCGAGCTCGTCCGCAACCCCGACGTCCTGGCCGAGCTGTCCGCCGACCGCGCCCTGCCCGGCCAGGTGGTCGTCGGCTTCGCCGCCGAGACCGACGACGTCCTCGCCAACGGGCGGGAGAAGCTCCGCCGCAAGGGCTGCGACCTGCTCGTCGTCAACGAGGTGGGGGAGCGCAAGACGTTCGGCTCCGAGGAGAACGAGGCCGTCGTCCTCGCCTCGGACGGCGCCGAGACCCCCGTTCCGTACGGACCGAAGGAAGCGCTCGCCGAGACGGTGTGGGACCTCGTCCTGCCGCGGCTGCGGCCCGTGACCTGACAGGCTTCCCCCGTCCCGGGGCGGGTCGCGAGGCGACGCGGCGGAGGCGGGAAACGCCGACCCGCGAGTGATGTACGTCCCACCGAAAGGGCGATCTCGGCCTTGTAGGAGGGGGGTTCCGCGCCCCCTGCGCCATTCGTCTGTCGAGACACCTGGTCCACACCCCGACCACGACCGATAGACTGTTCGTGGAACGTCGCGGGGCGCAGCCCCCTGCCGGTCCGTCACGAGTAGCCAGCAGCCGCTGCAACACCAGGGAGCGTTGTGTCCCGTCGTCTGTTCACCTCGGAGTCCGTCACCGAGGGTCACCCCGACAAGATCGCTGACCAGATCAGCGACACCATCCTCGACGCACTGCTGCGGGAGGACCCCACCTCTCGCGTCGCCGTCGAGACGCTGATCACCACCGGCCTCGTGCACGTCGCCGGTGAGGTGACCACCAAGGCGTGGGCGGACATCCCGACCCTCGTCCGGAACAAGATCCTGGAGATCGGTTACGACTCCTCCAAGAAGGGCTTCGACGGCGCCTCCTGCGGCGTGTCGGTGTCCATCGGATCCCAGTCCCCGGACATCGCCCAGGGTGTCGACACCGCGTACGAGAAGCGGGTCGAGGGCGACGAGGACGAGCTCGACAAGCAGGGCGCCGGCGACCAGGGCCTGATGTTCGGCTACGCCTCGGACGAGACCCCCGAGCTGATGCCGCTGCCGATCCACATCGCGCACCGCCTGTCCCGCCGCCTCACCGAGGTCCGCAAGAACGGGACCATCCCGTACCTGCGTCCCGACGGCAAGACCCAGGTCACCATCGAGTACGACGGCGACAAGGCCGTCCGCCTCGACACGGTCGTCGTCTCCTCGCAGCACGCCTCGGACATCGACCTGGAGTCGCTGCTCGCGCCCGACATCCGCGAGTTCGTCGTCGAGCACGTGCTCAAGCAGCTCATCGAGGACGGCATCAAGCTCGACACCGACGGCTACCGCCTCCTGGTGAACCCGACCGGCCGCTTCGAGATCGGCGGCCCGATGGGTGACGCCGGCCTCACCGGCCGCAAGATCATCATCGACACCTACGGCGGCATGGCCCGCCACGGTGGCGGCGCCTTCTCCGGCAAGGACCCGTCCAAGGTCGACCGCTCGGCCGCCTACGCCATGCGCTGGGTCGCCAAGAACGTCGTCGCCGCGGGCCTCGCCTCGCGCTGCGAGGTCCAGGTCGCGTACGCGATCGGCAAGGCCGAGCCCGTCGGCCTCTTCGTCGAGACCTTCGGCACCAACACCGTCGAGAACGAGAAGATCGAGAACGCCATCGCCGAGGTCTTCGACCTCCGCCCGGCCGCGATCATCCGCGACCTCGACCTGCTCCGCCCGATCTACTCCCAGACCGCCGCCTACGGCCACTTCGGCCGCGAGCTGCCGGACTTCACCTGGGAGCGCACGGACCGCGTGGACGCCCTGAAGACGGCCGCCGGTCTGTAATCGCCCGCACGCGCCCGAAGCCCGGTACCCCCTGGAGGGGTGCCGGGCTTCGGCCGTCTCCGGCTGTCGGTGGGGTCTGGTAGGTATGGGGCTGTGAGCAGCGAGAACGAGAAGTCCGACGAACCCGAGCAGCTCGCGCTCATTCGGGAGACCGTGCGGACGGCGAAGGTGCCGCGGGCCAAGCCGCGGACCTGGCGGGGGGCCGCGCTGGCGAAGGAGCTGCCGGTCGCCAGGGTCGTGGTGAACAAGGGAGCGCTCCACCTCGACCAGTTCTTCGACTACGCGGTGCCCGAGGAGCTCGACGGGGCCGCGCGGCCCGGAGTACGGGTGCGCGTCCGGTTCGGGGCAGGAGCCCACCAGGTCAAGAACGGACGGCGGGAGGGCGGCCGCCTGATCGACGGCTTCCTCGTCGAGCGCCGGGCCACCTCGGACTACTCCGGACCGCTGGCCGCGCTCGCCGACGTCGTCTCGCCCGAGCCGGTCCTCGGACCCGAGCTGCTCGGACTCGCCCGCGCCGTGGCCGACCGGTACGCGGGAAGCCTCGCGGACGTGCTCCAGCTCGCCGTGCCGCCGCGCAGCGCCCGCGCCGAAGGCCGCCCCTCGCCGGAGCCGCTGCCGCCGCCGCGCGCGCCGGAGCCGGGGACCTGGACGCGCTACGAGCGGGGGACGGCGTTCCTGGACTCCCTGGCCCGCGGCGGGGCGCCCCGGGCCGTGTGGAACGCGCTCCCGGGGCCGTACTGGGCCGAGGAGATCGCCCGGGCCGTCGGCGCGACCCTCGCCTCGGGACGGGGCGCGCTCGTCGTCGTCCCCGACGGGCGGGCGGCCGGCCGGGTCGACGCGGCGCTGGCCGAAGTCCTGGGGGAGGGGCGGCACGCGCTGCTGACCGCCGAGGCCGGGCCGGAGAAGCGGTACGCGCAATGGCTGGCGGTGCGGCGCGGCGCGGTGCGGGCGGTCGTCGGCACCCGGGCCGCGATGTTCGCCCCCGTACGGGACCTCGGGCTCGTGGCCATCTGGGACGACGGCGACGGCAGCCACAGCGAGCCGCACGCCCCGCAGCCCCACGCGCGCGAGGTGCTGATCCTGCGCGCCGGCCTCGACCGGTGCGCCTTCCTGCTCGGCGGCACGAGCTGCACCGTCGAGGCCGCCCAGCTCGTCGAGTCCGGCTGGGCCAAGGCGCTCACCGCCGGCCGCGAGCAGGTGCGCAGGGCCGCCCCCCTGATCCGGACCGTCGGCGACGGGGAGCTAGCCCGCGACGAGGCCGCCCGTGCGGCCAGGCTGCCCTCGCTCGCCTGGCAGACCGTGCGGGAGGGGCTCAAGACCGGTCCGGTGCTCGTCCAGGTGCCCCGGCGGGGATACGTTCCGAAGCTGGCCTGCGAGCGGTGCCGGACCCCCGCCCGCTGCCGCCACTGCGCCGGGCCCCTGGAAGCCCCCGACCAGCAGGAACTGCGGTGCGGCTGGTGCGGGCGGGGCGCGCCCGACTGGCACTGCGTGGCGTGCGGGTCGAACCGGCTGCGGGCACAGATCGTGGGCGCGCGGCGGACGGCGGAGGAACTGGGCCGGGCGTTCCCGGCGGTTCCGGTACGGACCTCGGGACGCGACCACGTCCTGGACAGCGTGCCCGGGCGCCCGGCGCTCGTCGTCTCCACCCCCGGCGCCGAACCGGTCGCCGACGGCGGCTACGCGGCGGCACTGCTCCTCGACGGCTGGGCCATGCTCGGCCGCCCCGACCTGAGGGCCGGCGAGGAGGCCCTGCGCCGCTGGATCGACGCCGCCTCGCTGGTGCGGGGCCAGGCCGAGGGCGGCACGGTCGTGGTGGTCGCCGAGCCGACGCTCCGGCCGGTCCAGGCGCTGGTCCGCTGGGACCCGGTCGGGCACGCCCAGCGCGAGCTGGCCGAGCGCGCCGAGCTCGGCTTCCCGCCGGTCTCCCGGATGGCCGCGGTGTCGGGCCCGCCGGAGGCCGTCGAAGGGTTCCTGGCGGCGGCCGGGCTGCCCGCGGACGCCGAGATCCTCGGCCCGGTGCCGCTGCCCGTCGTCCGTCCCGGCGGCCCTCGCAGACCCGGCGACCCGCCGCCGGGCGAGCAGTGGGACCGGGCCCTGGTCCGGGTCCCGCCGGGGAGCGGCGCGGCCCTGGCGGCCGCCCTCAAGCAGGCGCGGGCCGCCCGGATGGCGCGCGGCGGCGGGGAGCCGGTACGGATCAGGGTCGACCCGCCGGACATCGGCTGAGCGCCCGCCGCGGAGGACACGACGCCCGCCCGCCGCGGGGCACACGACGGCCCCCCCCCCCCCCCCCGGGGGCGGGCGGCCGGCGGGGGGCGGGGGGAGCCCGTGGGCGGGGCGGGGGA
>NZ_JBHJQI010000170.1:0-17815 GCF_042262805.1 Streptomyces sp. NPDC056361 | reverse complement strand
GAACCCACGTTCCGGCGACCGGGGGCACAGGCGTGTCCTCACCGGTCGTCCACGGACGCGCGCAGCAGCCGGGTCGGCGGCAGGTACTCCCGCACCAGGGTCCGGTGCCACCAGGCCCCGGTCGCGCGCAGCTCGCGCCAGGTCGTGTACCGGTAGCGGTAGAGCCGGGCGCGGACGTGCGTCGGCGGCGCGTCGGGGAAGGGGTTGCGGGCGAGCAGTCGCAGTGTGTCCCGGTCGCCGTCGAGCAGCCGCTCGACGAAGGGGCCGAACCACTCGCGCGCGTACCCGGGGGAGAGCGCCGCGAACCACATCAGCCAGTCGAGCCGCAGGTGGTACGGGGCGAACTGGCGGGGGAGCCGGCGCGGGTCGCCCGGCTTGCCCTTGAACCCGTACTCCCGCCAGACCGTGCCCGGGTGCGGAGCCGGGTCGTCGGTGCCCTCGACGACGATCTCGTCCCGGATCCGGCCGACGGTGCCGAACGCGCCGTACGTGTTGACCAGGTGGTACGGGTCGTACGAGCGGTTCATCGCCTGGTGCCGGGAGAGCAGGTTCCGCACCGGGCGGTAGCTCCGCACCAGGACGAAGGCGGTCAGCAGGGCGACGAGCACCACGTACCAGAGCGGCGGATCCGGCTGGGGGTGGGCGCCGGTGAGCGGCGAGGCGTCCACGACGGACAGGGCCAGCACGATGGTGATCCAGTTGAGCCAGGCGAAGTTGCCGGAGAGCACCAGCCACAGCTGGGTCGCCACCATCAGCCCGGCCGCGACGGTGGCGATCGGCTGCGGGGTGAACAGCAGGAACGGCACGAGCAGCTGGACGACGTGGTTGGCGCCGGCCTCCACCCGGTGCAGCGGGCGCGGGAGGTGGTGGAAGAACCAGCTCAGCGGTCCGGGCATCGGCTGGGTCTCGTGGTGGTGGTAGAGGCAGGTCAGGTTCCGCCAGCAGGAGTCGCCGCGGATCTTGATGAGGCCGGCGCCGAACTCGACCCGGAAGAGCAGCCAGCGCAGCAGGAAGAGCACCAGGACGGGCGGGCCCGTGTCGTCGTTGCCGAGGAAGACGGCGAGGAAACCGGTCTCCAGGAGGAGTGACTCCCAGCCGAACGCGTACCAGGTCTGCCCCACGTTCACGATCGACAGGTACAGCGCCCAGAGCACGAACCACAGGAGCATCGACACGGCCAGCGGGACCGCGTCTCCGGCGCCCGCCACCAGCGCGAGCGCCAAGGCGGCGCCGGACCAGGAGACCGCCGCGAACAGCCGGTCGGAGTAGCGCCAGTGGAAGAGGGAGGGCGTGTGCCGCGGGTGCGTCCGGCGCACGTACTCCGGCACCGGGAGCATGCCGCGCTCGCCGATCAGCGCCCGGAACTGGAGGGCGGCCGAAAGGAACGCCACGCAGTACAGCCCGGCGAGGCCCCGCTGGAAGACGATCCGGCTCAGCCACTGGTCGGGTGCGGTGAACCACTCCATCGCTTCCAGTATCGGCCCCGGATCACGTCCTGACGAGGCGCCGGAGGGTCCGGCCGAGGCGGCGCGCGTACGCCAGCTGGAGTCGCGGGATCAGGGGCCCGGCCAGCCGGGTGTACCAGGCGGCGGGCCGGCTGAACGCGGTGACCGTGAACCGGACGGCGCCGCCGGGTTCCAGCGAGACGACGAAGGACTCCTCGCCGCACTCCGGATGCCCGGTCAGGGTCCCGTAGGCGAAGCCCACGCGGTTCTGCTCGTACGCCGTCCAGATCACCGAGCAGGGTGCCGCGAGCCGGAACCGGCCGACGCCCAGCGACACCTCCAGGGAGACGCCGGGCTCGGCGCGCGGCGCCGCGCTGCGGACGGTCGCCCCCGAGGCGCGGTGCATCCGCCAGGTGGTGACGGCCGCGCCGGCGGTCTCGAAAGCGGCGCGCCCGCTGCCGACGACCACGCTGTGCCGCAGCAGGTGGTACCCGCCGGGCAGGGCCTCCGGAGTGCGGGTGGCCTCGACCTCGCGGTAGGTGAGGGTCGGACGCGGGTGGGCGGGCCGGGAGAGGCCGCTCGTGAGGCGGGTCATGCCGGTATCTCCGTTCGCCGGTGGTGGGGGTGGGGGAGTCGTGGTGCGGACTGTGCTGCCCGGGGGCGGGGGAGGCGCGGTGCGGGCCGCGCCTCCCGGAGGTGGAGGTGGAGGCGGCGGCGGGCGAGCAGGGCGCAGACGGCGAAGCCGAGGGCGTTGCCGAGGCCGTGCGTGGCGGCCATCCAGGTCAGGGACGGGTGCGGCAGGCCGGTCGCCTCGCCGAGGGCCCAGCTCAGCGCGAGCGCCATGGTGGCGACGAGGACGACCGCCGACACGGCGAGCAGCGCGCGGGTGAGCGGGTCTGCCGCGAGGTCCCGGCGCTCCCGCAGGGTCAGGACGGCGACCGCCGCCATCCCGGCCGTCAGGACGACCGCCCCGGCGAGTTCGGCCCAGTCGTCGACGAAGTAGCCGGCGAGCACGAGCAGGGTTCCGGCGGGGACGCTGAGCGCGGCGAAGCGGGCCGCGGGGCCGTCGGAGGCGCGGCAGGCGAGGCCCGCGACCAGGGCCGCGGCGAAGCCCGCGAAGTGGAAGTGCGGGACGGTCAGCGCGAGCAGCTCCAGGTCGAAGCCGAACAGCGGGTACGCGGCCCGCTCGGCGACCAGCGCGAGGCCGGCGACGGACGGCGCGACCAGGGCCGTGAGGACGGCGGTCTCCCTCGGTCGCAGGCTGCGGGTCAGGAACAGGCGGGCCGGGGCCTGGAGCGCGAGCGCCAGGGTGGCGAGCGCGTAGACCGCGGCGAGTGCGGTGGAGAGCCCCGAGCGGGGCAACCAGAGCGCGAGCGCGCCCGGGGCCGCCAGGAACGGCCAGGCCCGGCGGAGCGCGTCCCACCCCGGCGGCCTGGGGCCGCCGAGGAGTCCGAGCCCCGTCGGGACGACCCAGAGCATCCCGAGCATCACGACAGGTGCCACCAGGACCGACAGCGCGGTCATGCGTCACCACCCCCCACTTGAACGCGTTCAACTGGCGAGTTGAGAGTAGGACTTTTCTTGAACGTGTTCAAGTGGAGGTGGGGTGGTGGGCCGGTCGTGCGGGGACGAAGAGGAGACGGAGGGGAGGTCGTGGCGGAAGGGAAGAAAGGGAGGGGAGGAGGGAGGGAAGGGGAGGGCGGGCGGTGCGGGCCGACCGGGTGGCGGCGGACCCGGTCGGCCTCCCTCCGCTTGCGGGGCCTCGCGCGCTGCGCCACACATGGAGGACAGGCCGGAACCGGGCCGCCAGGCCTCGGGGAGAGAAAGCGGGAGAACCAGGTGCGCACCCCCTTGCGCCGGACGCGGCGCACCGCCGCCGACCGGACGGCCCCGCCGACCGTCGACCGCGCGATCCCGTCCGCCGCCGACCGGACGGCCGCGCCCGCCCCCGACCACGCGATCCCGACCGCCGGCGCCCGCGGTGCGGCCTCGACCGCCGCCGCCCGCGGTGCGGCCCCGGTCGTCCGGGTCCGCCGCGCGGCCCCGCCCGCCGCCGCGCGCTCCGCGGTCGCGGCGGTCGCCTCGGCGCTGCTGCTCGCGGGCTGCTCCGCCGCCGCGGAGGACGCGGGGGAAGGCGGCGAACAGGCGCGGGCCGCCCTCTCGCAGGACATCGTGCTCCAGCCGGTCGGCGCCGGCGGGCCCGACCCGTTCACCGCCTCCACCGCGCGGATCACCGGGCGCGCGACGGCCCCGGACCGCGAACCGGGCGACGGGTCCGGGCAGGCCCGCGAGGTCGCCGGGTCCACGCCCGGCCTGTACGGCGGCACGCGCGCGGAGGCCAGCTGCGACGTCGAGCAGCAGGCGGCGTTCCTCGCCGCGGACCAGGGCAAGACCCGTGCGTTCGCGGAGGCCGCGGGCATTCCCGAGACCGGCGTCGGGAACTGGCTGCGCGGACTGACCCCGGTCGTCCTGCGGGCCGACGTCCGGGTCACGAACCACGGGTACCGCGAAGGCAAGGCGGCCGCGTTCCAGTCGGTCCTGCAGAGCGGCACGGCGGTCCTCGTCGACCAGTACGGCTCCCCGCGGGTCCGCTGCGCCTGCGGCAACCCGCTGCGCACCCCGGTCGCGGTCAAGGAGGGCGTCCACCAGGGCGATCCCTGGGACGGCTTCGACCCCGACCGCGTCATCGTCGTCCGGCCGACCACGACCGTCGTCACCAGCCTCGTCATCGTGAACGCCGCCGACAGCAGCTGGATCGAGCGGCTGACCGGCAGCGACGGCGCCGAGGACCGCAAGCCCGCCGTCGAACCGGCCTGCGACCCGGACGCCTGCACCCTGGCCGACGCGGCCACCCCCGACCCGACCTCCCCGGACCGCCGCACTTCGCCCGACCCGGACTCCCCGGCCCCCGTACCGCCCCGCCCCGTCCCCTCCGCCTCGGCACCCGACCCCTCGGGGACCGGCGGCACGGGCACCGGCAGCGAGCCGCCCGCCCCGCCCTCGGAGCCGTACCCCGATCCGTACACCGACCCCGGCACGGAGCCCTACCCGGACCCGTACGCCGATCCCCGGACGGACCCCTACCCCGACCCGCAGGACGCGCCGCACGTCGACCCGCCCGCGGACCCGCACACCGTGCCGGTGCCGGATGGGGAGATGCCGCCGGAGGAGCTCTTCCCGGCGGGGGCGGTGCCGGACCGGCCGGAGACCTTCGAAGGGTGAAACCGATCTTCCTGGTGCGCAGGGGCGGAGCTGCGCCTAGCGTGGCCCCATGAACGCGGGCAGAGGGGGCGGGGAGGCGGTCGAGCGGCTTCGCCGTGCGCCGGAGGGGTCGCCCGGCGGGGCAGGGATCCTGTACGAGTTCGGCGCGGCCTTCCGGATGGGCGGGTTCGACTGGGACCTGGTCAGCGGCATGATGATCATGGATGACGCGGCGCTCGACGTCTTCGACATGGACCGGGCGGAGTACGACGACCGTCCCGAGTCGCTCGGCTCGCGGGTGCTGCCGGACGAGGGCCGCCGCCTCGACACCATGGTGGCGCAGGCGCTCAAGGAGGGCGCCGACCAGTACGGGGCGTACTTCAGGATCCGCCGCCGGGACGGCAGCCACCAGTGGACCCACACCCAGGGCCTCGTCCACCGCGACGACTCGGGCCGCCCGGTGCGGATCGTCGGCGTCCTGCGCGACGCCACCCACGAGCTCACCGAGTCCGCCGCCCGGCTCGGCCTCGACGAGGGGCGCAGACAGCGGGCCGGCGTCGTCGAGGGCACCACGGCGGCCCTCGCCTACGCCCGGACCGTGCAGGACGTCATCGACCTGCTCAACGACTCGCACGCCCTGGAGCACTTCGGCGCCGCGAGCCTCGTCATGGGCCTCCTGGAGGCGGGCCGCATCCACCTCGTCGCCGAGGGGCCCGCCGGCGCCTTCGTGCCGGGCACCCGGTTCACCCGGGTGGACGAGCCGTATCCGATGAGCGAGGTGATCCGCACCCTGCGGCCCCGGTTCATCGACTCGCCCCGGGACTTCGCCGACTCCTTCCCGGTGCTCTGGCCGCACATCAGCGGGCTCGGCATCACCGCCGCCGCCTATCTGCCGCTCATCGCCCAGGCCCGGCCCATCGGCGCCCTCGGGCTGCTCTACAGCGACAAGACCGGTTTCAGCGAGGACGAGCGGACCCTGCTCGTCGCCCTCGGCAGCAGCATCGCCCAGAGCCTCCAGCGGGCCATGCTGTACGAACAGGAGCACGACCTCGCCGAGGGGCTCCAGCAGGCGATGCTGCCGCGCCGGATCCCCGAGGTGCCCGGCGCCCAGACCGCGGTCCGCTACCGCTCGGCCCGGCTCGGCCGGGACATCGGCGGCGACTGGTACGACATCATCCCGCTGCCGGGCGGGCGGGTCGGCGCCGTCATCGGCGACGTGCAGGGCCACGACACCCACGCGGCGGCCGTCATGGGCCAACTGCGGATCGTGCTGCGCGCCTACGCCGCCGAGGGCCACCCGCCGGCCACGGTGATGGCCCGGGCCTCCGTCTTCCTGCACGAGCTGGACACCGAGCGCTTCGCCACCTGCACGTACGCCGAGGTCGACCTCGCCACCGGGGTCGTCCAGGTGGTCAGGGCCGGTCATGTCGACCCGCTGGTGCGGGAGATCGACGGCGGCTGCCGCAGGATCCCGGTCGAGGGCGGGCTGCCGCTCGGGCTCTCGGCGGAGTTCGGCCGCCTCGACTATCCCGTGACGACCCTGGAGCTGGACCCGGGGCAGACCCTGATGCTCTACACCGACGGTCTGGTGGAGAAGCCGGGCGCCGACCTCGACGAGGGCTTCCAATGGCTCGGCTCGCTGGTCAAGCGCGGCCCGGGCGACCTCCAGCAGCTCGCCGACCACCTGTGCGACGTGGTCGCCGACCGCGGTGGCGAGGACGACGTGGCGATCCTGCTGCTGCGCCGGGACGGCGGGTACGCGGTGCCGGCCGGACGGTTCCGGCAGCACGTGGCCCAGAGCGACCCGGAGGCGCTGAGCTCGGCCCGGCACATGGTCAGGGCGGCGGTGCGGGCCTGGGGCGCGGAGGAGCGCGCGGACGAGATCGAGCTGGTCGCGGACGAGCTGATGACCAACGCGCTGATGCACACCGACGGCGGGGCGATCGTGACCCTGCGGATCCTGGCCGGTGCCGTGCGGCGGCTGCGGGTGGAGGTGGAGGACCGTTCCAGCGCCCTGCCCCGGCGCCGGGAGGCGGGGGAGGCGGGGGTGTCCGGGCGGGGACTGCTCCTCGTCGACCGGATCTCCGACGTGTGGGGCGTGGAACCGCGGGGCGGCGGCAAGTGCGTGTGGTGCGAGTTCACCTTGGAGCGTTGAGTTTGTTAACTGAGCGTGAAGTAATCGTACTTGACCGTAACTGTCGGTACGCGATTGACTTCCTTCTCCCGCCCCTCCGCGCAGGACGTGAGGACACCCGTGAGCAGCAGTGAGCTACTGGCCCCCGAGCGACCGGCCGCCCAGCCGCCCGCTCCCGAACCGCCCGCCCCCGAACTCCTGGCCCCGCTCGACCTGGCCTTCTGGCACCTGGAATCCACCGACCACCCCCTGCACCTCGGAGCCCTCGCCCACTTCGGCCCCGCGCCCGCCACCGCGGGCCAGCAGCCGCCCGACGTCCTCGAACTCCTCGCCCGCCGCGCCGCAGCCGTTCCCCGGCTCCGCATGCGCGTCCGCGACGTCCTCATCCCCGTCGGCGGCGCCGCCTGGAGCGCCGACCCCGGCTTCGACGTACACCGCCACGTCCGCGAGATCGCCCTGCCCGGCGCCGACTTCCCCGCCGAGACCGCCCGGCTCGCCGCGGAACTCATGGAACGCCCTGTCGAGCGCGGTCTGCCGCCGTGGGAGATGTACCTCCTCACCGGCGCCCCCGACGGCTCGTTCGCCGTCCTCGTCAAGCTCCACCACGCCCTCGCCGACGGCATGCGGGCCGTCGCCATCGGCGCCGGCATCTTCGACGAGATCGCCGCCGGCCGCCGTCCCGCCGGCCGCCCCCGGCCCGTACCCCCGCGCTCCTGGCTCCCCGGCCCCGGACGCCTCCTCGGCATCGCCCGGGACCGCCTCGGCGACCTCGGCCGGGCCGTCGAGGTCGGCGCCTCGGTCGTCGGCTCCTCCTTCGCCCGCGCCGCCCGCCCCGCCGAGGCGTTCGCCGCCGACTCCAGCGGCACCCGCAGGATCGCCACCGCCACCCTCGACCTCGACCGCGTCCAGCGGATCCGCCGCACCACCGGCGGCACCTCCAACGACGTCCTCCTCGCCGTCACCGCGGGAGCCCTGCGCCGCTGGTTCGACGGGCGCGGCCTGCCGCTCCCCGGCGTCGACCCCCGGGCCCTAGTCCCAGTCTCCCGCCGCCGTCCCGGCGCCCCGCCCGGCCCCGGCAACAGCCTCTCCGGCTACCTCCTCGACCTGCCGGTCACCGAAGCCGACCCGGCCGCCCGGCTCGCCGCCGTCCGGCGGGCGATGGACCGCAACAAGGCCGCGGGCCCCTTCAGGGGAGCGGGCGCCGTCGCCCTCCTCGCCGACCAACTGCACCCGCTCGCCCACCGCTTCGGCGCCCCGCTCGCCGCCGGCGCCGCCCGGCTCCTCTTCGACGTGCTGATCACCCAGGTACCCCTGCCCCGCACCGCGCTCTCCCTCGGCGGAGCCCCGCTGCGCGCGCTGTTCCCGATGGCCCCCCTCGCCCGCGGCCAGTCCCTCGCCGTCGCCATGTCCCCGTACGGCGGCCGGGTCCACATCGGTCTCGTCGCCGACGGCGAGGCCGTCCCCGACCTCGACGGGCTCGCCGCCGCGCTCGGCGCCGAACTCGACCTGCTCGACCCCCCGGAGGACGGCCCGGCCGACGCCTGACGCGCGCCCCGGCCACCCGTGCGGCAGGGTGGAGCCGTGCCCGAACTCCCCGAGGTGGAAGCGCTGCGCGAGTTCCTCGACGCGCACCTGGTGGGCAAGGAGATCGCCCGAGTCCTGCCCGTCGCGATCAGCGTCCTCAAGACGTACGACCCGCCCCTGAGCGCCGTCGAGGGCGCCGAGGTCACCGCGGTCGGCCGCCACGGCAAGTTCCTCGACCTCGGCACCTCGGGGCCGGCGGGCGAACTCCACCTCCTCGTCCACCTCGCCCGCGCGGGCTGGCTCCGCTGGCAGGACCCGCTCCCCTCGGGACCGCCGAAACCGGGCAAGGGCCCGCTGGCCCTGCGGACCGCGCTCACCGGCGGCGACGGCTTCGACCTCACCGAGGCCGGCACCACCAAGCGCCTCGCCGTCCACCTGGTCCGGGACCCCCGGGACGTGCCGGGCGTCGCCCGCCTCGGACCCGACCCGCTCGCCGAGGACTTCGGCCCCGACGCCTTCGCCGCCCTCCTCGCCGGCGAACGGCGGCAGATCAAGGGGGCGCTCCGCGACCAGAGCCTCATCGCCGGCATCGGCAACGCCTACAGCGACGAGATCCTGCACGCCGCACGGATGTCGCCGTTCAAGCCCACTCGGAACCTCACCCCCGACGAGACCGCCGCCCTCTACACCGCGATGCGGACCACCCTCCGCGAGGCCGTCGACCGCTCCCACGGACTCGCCGCCGGCCGTCTCAAGGCCGAGAAGAAGAGCGGCCTGCGCGTCCACGGCCGCACCGGCGAGCCCTGCCCCGTCTGCGGGGACACCATCCGCGAGGTCTCCTTCAGCGACTCCTCCCTCCAGTACTGCCCCACCTGCCAGACCGGCGGCAAGCCGCTCGCCGACCGGCGCCTCTCGAAGTTGCTCAAATAGCCCGCGGCCCGGACCGAACGGCAGGACGCCCCCTCGGTACCGGCCGTTACACTCCGCCGCATGCTGCGCGTACTGGCCGTCGACGACGAGGAACCCGCCCTCGGGGAGCTGCTCTACCTGCTGCGCGCCGACCCGCGGGTGCGGACCGCCGAGGGCGCGGGCGACGCGACCGCGGCCCTGCGCCGCATCGGACGGGCCCTGGAGACGGGCCCGGACGGGGACGAGGGCATCGACGTCGTCTTCCTCGACATCCACATGCCGGGCCTCACCGGCCTCGACGTCGCCCGGCTGCTCGCCGGCTTCGCCCGCCCGCCGCTCGTCGTCTTCGTCACCGCCCACGAGGGCTTCGCGCTCCAGGCCTTCGATCTGAAGGCCGTCGACTACGTCCTGAAGCCGGTCCGCCGCGAGCGCCTCGCCGAGGCCGTCCGCCGCGTCCACGACCTGGTGCACGCCACCGCGGCCCCCGTCCCGGCGGCCCCCGAGCAGATCCCCGTCGAACTCGGCGGCGTCACCCGCTTCCTCACCGTCGACGACATCGCCTACGTCGAGGCCCACGGCGACTACGCCCGCCTGCACACGGACCACGGCAGCCACCTCGTCCGCATCCCGCTCTCCACCCTGGAGGAGCGGTGGGCGGCCCGGGGCTTCGTCCGCATCCACCGCAGCCACCTCGTGGCCCTCGCCCGGATCGACGAACTGCGGCTCGACGGCGGCGCCACGTCCGTCCGGGTCGGCGCGACCGACCTCGCGGTCAGCCGCCGGCACGCCCGCCACCTGCGGGACCTCCTGATGCGCCGGGCCGGCGGCTGACCGGCCGCACGTCTACCGCGGCCGGAGCCCGCTGCGTAGACTCCACGCGTCCGCCGGGCCGGTGCCGCCGCCCGCGCGAGCCGTCGGAAGTCGTCGAGAGAGGCGGGAGCGGACCCCATGTCCGAGCACCACCCCCCGCGCAGACCCCGGCGCGAGACCGTCACCTACGCCTCGGCCCACGGCGCCCGGACCGTGCCGGGGCCCGCGGGACGGCGCCCCGTCCACCCGCCTGCCCGCTCCGAGATCGACGAGCAGACCACCCTCGGCCACACCTACGTCCGCTCCCTGATGCGCAGCCAGCTGCGCGCCGCGCTCACCGCCCTCGGCGCGCTCGCCCTGCTCGTCGGCTCCCTGCCGCTGCTGCTCGCGCTGCCCGCGCCCGAAGCGCTCGTCTGGGCCGCCCTCGGCGTCGGCGTGTACCCGGTCGTCTGGGCCATCGCCCACTGGTACGTGCGCCGGGCCGAGCGCAACGAACGCGACTTCACGGGCCTCGTCGAACGGTGAGCACGGTCGGACGTCCCCGCGCCGGCGGGACGCGCGAGGTGCCCGCGTGAACCAGGCCCACGCCGTCGCCGCCGTCACCGCCGTGGTCCTCGCCACCGTCCTCATCGGCGCCCTCGGCCTGCGGATCTCCCGCACCACCTCCGACTTCTACGTCGCCTCGCGGACCGTCCGGCCGGGGCTCAACGCCGCCGCCATCAGCGGCGAGTACCTGTCCGCCGCCTCCTTCCTCGGCATCGCCGGCCTCGTCCTCGTCCAGGGACCGGCCATGCTCTGGTACCCGGTCGGCTACACCGCCGGATACCTCGTGCTGCTCGTCCTCGTGGCCGCCCCGCTGCGCCGCTCCGGGGCGTACACCCTCTCCGACTTCGCCGAGGCCCGGCTCGAATCCCCGCAGGTCCGCAGGCTCGCCAGCCTCTTCGTCGTCGGCATCGGGTGGCTCTACCTGCTGCCCCAGCTCCAGGGCGCCGGACTCACCCTGGAGATCCTGACCGGCGCCCCCGACTGGGTCGGCGGGCTCCTCGTCGCCCTGGTCGTCACCGGCACCGTCGCCGCGGGCGGCATGCGCAGCATCACCTTCGTCCAGGCCTTCCAGTACTGGCTCAAGCTCACCGCCCTGCTCGTCCCCGCGCTCTTCCTGCTCGCCGCCTGGTACGGGGACGGGGCGCCCCGGGCCCGGTTCGACGCGCCGGCCGTCCTGCGCGGCCACACCGTCGTCCGGGTCGCCGACACCGTACGGATCGGGTTCGACGACCCGCTCACGGTCACCGTCACCGGCCGCGTCGACTCCGTCGCGTACGCCGACCGGACCGTCACCCTGGCCCCCGGCACCCACCACGTCCTCGGCGGCACCACCCTGTCGTTCGCCCCCGGCGCGCCGCTGCCCGAGCGGGCGGCCACCGGATCCGACCCGCTCGGCTGGTCCCAGCCGCTGGCGGGGGGCCGCGACGGGCACCAGCTCTACGCCACGTACGGACTGATCCTGGCGACCTTCCTCGGCACCATGGGCCTGCCCCACGTCGCCGTCCGCTTCTACACCAGCCCGCACGGACGCGCCGCCCGCCGCACCACCCTCGTCGTGCTCGGCCTCGTCGGCGCCTTCTACCTGCTGCCCCCGCTCTACGGCGCCCTCGGCCGGATCTACGCCCCCGAACTCGCGCTCACCGGCTCCGCCGACGCCGCCGTCCTCGTGCTGCCCGACCGGATCCTCGGCGGACTCCTCGGCGACCTGCTGGGGGCGCTCCTCGCCGGCGGCGCGTTCGCCGCCTTCCTCTCCACCGCCTCCGGGCTCACCATGTCCGTCGCCGGGGTCCTCACCCAGGACGTGCTGCCCTCCCGCGGCGTACGGCACTTCCGGCTCGCGACGCTGCTCGCCACCGCCGTCCCGCTGGCCGTCGGGGTGGTCGCGTCCAAGGTGCCGGTCGCCGACGCCGTCGGTCTCGCCTTCGCGGTGTCCGCCTCCTCCTTCTGCCCGCTGCTCGTCCTCGGCATCTGGTGGCGGCGGCTCACCCCGCCGGGCGCCGTGGCGGGACTGCTGCTCGGCGGCGGCTCCGCCCTCGCCGCCGTGATGGCGACCCGGGCCGGACTCGCCCCCGCGGGCTGGCCGCACACCCTGATGGCCTGGCCCGCCGTCTGGTCGGTCCCCCTCGGCTTCCTCAGCATGGTGCTCGTCTCGCTCGCCACGCCCCGCCGCATCCCGCCCGGCACCCCGGCGATCCTCGCCCGGCTCCACCTCCCCGAGGAGTTCACCGGCCGCCCGGAGGCCACCGGCACCGTCCCCGCCCAGGAGGCCCGCCGATGACCGGATCCCCGCACCGACGGGAGGCACGCCGGTGAGCGGCATCGCATGGGCCGCGGCGGCCGCGGCCGGGGCCGTGCTGCTCGCCGCGGGTTTCGTCCTCGGGCGGTTCGCCGCGCGGCGCGGCGGCCGCGCGGCCGACCCGGGCCTCGGCACGCCGGTCGAGCGGGCGACCTTCCACACCCTGCACACCGCCTCCCTCGCCGCGCCCCCGCTCCGCGCAGGGCTCACCGAGGAGACCGCGCGCAAGGCGGCCGGCACGCTCCGCTCGCTGCTCGGCACCGAGGCGCTGTGCCTCACCGACCGGGGCGCGGTCCTCGCCTGGGACGGCCCGGGCGAGGACCACCACCGCGCGCACGTGCCGGCGCAGGCGGCCGAGACACTGGAGTCCGGCCGCAGCCGGTCGGCGCACACCGGGTGCGCCGACCCCGCCTGCCCGCTGCGCTGGGCGGTGATCGCCCCGCTGACGGGCGAGGAGGGGGTCCTCGGCGCGCTCGTCGCGTACGGCTCGCGGGAGTCGGCCGTCCTGGTGCGGGCCGCGACGGAGGTGGCCCGCTGGGCCTCCGTGCAGCTGGAACTGGCCGAGCTCGACCGGTCGCGCACCAGGATCGTGGAGGCCGAGATCAGGGCCCTGCGCGCCCAGATCTCGCCGCACTTCATCTTCAACTCCCTCGCGGCGATAGCCTCCTTCGTCCGCACCGACCCCGAGCGGGCCAGGGAACTCCTCCTGGAGTTCGCCGACTTCACCCGCTATTCGTTCCGCAGGCACGGCGAGTTCGCCCACCTGGCCGACGAACTGCGGTCCGTCGAACAGTACTTGGCGCTGGCCGGGGCGCGCTTCGGCGACCGCCTCAAGGTGACGCTCCAGATCGCTCCCGAGGTGCTGCCCGTGACGCTGCCGTTCCTCTGCCTCCAGCCGCTGGTCGAGAACGCGGTCAAGCACGGGCTCCAGGACCGGGAGCGGGGCTGTCGCGTCACCATCGCCGCCCGGGACGCGGGCGCCGAGGCCGTGGTGACCGTCGAGGACGACGGCATCGGCATGGACCCGGAGGTGCTGCGCGCCGTCCTGCGCGGCGAGCACCCGGCCGGCTCCGGCATCGGCCTCTCCAACGTGGACGAACGGCTGCGCCAGGTGTACGGGACGGAGTACGGCCTCGTCATCGAGACCGGGCTCGGGGCGGGGATGAAGGTGACGGTACGGGTCCCCAAGTACCGCCCTGGGGTCCACCGTTCGGCACCGTAGGAGGTACCTCGGCACCGTCAGCGCAGGTGCAGGGAGAGGTGGGCGAGCGGCAGGCCCAGCTTCCAGGCCGGGAGCCAGACCTGGTCGTCCTCGTCGATCGGGGCGGCCGGGTCCCCGGCCGTGCGGCCGTCGAGGTCGGCGGCGCGCACCCAGGTGTCGCGCAGCCGGCGCCAGGCGGTGTGCGCGAGCGCCAGGTCGGGGCCGTCGCCGCCGGCCGCGCGGCGCGCGGCGAGGCGCTCCTCGACCCAGGGCGGCCAGGGCCGGTCGTACGCCGTGTGGCGCAGCCAGGCGTCGGCGGGGCCGGCAGCCCACCCGACCGCCGGTCCGTCCGGCTCCCCGGAGAGGTGGACGGTGAGGGCCAGGGCCTGGAGGCCCGCCCGGTACTCCAGTGAGCCGGGCGCGACGAGGGCGGCGGCCCGCAGCACCTCGTCGGCCAGGTACTCGGCGCACAGCCAGGCCATCGGGACGGCGAGGTCGCCGCCTCCTCTGCCGCCGGCGCCGTTCGTGCTCTCGGGCAGCAACGCTCCCACCTTCTCCCGGACGTCGGGGACCCGGACGTCAGGGCCCGGGGGAGAGCCTCCTCCGAGAAGGGCGCCCGCGGGTCCCGCTTTGCTCAACTCGCCCGTGTGGTTTCGGATACGTTTCCCGGCCGGATCGGTGCCGGTGAGGTTCCTGGTGCCAGGCGGGTCGCGCGGGGTGTGAGAGACGGGTGTGGCGGGGTCCTTGCCGGGTCGGACCGGGGCTCAGCCGAGGAGCGCGTACACCGCGGTCGCGTGGGCGGCGGTCTCCTCCGTGCCGTCGGCCGTCATGGTGATGTCGGCGAAGGCCATCCGCTTGCCCGCCTTGGTGAGCCGGGCGTGCACGAGGACGTCGGCGCCGACGACCGCGCGCTGGAAGCTGATGGACTGCTGGACGGTGGTCATCGGCACGAACCCGCCCCGGGCCGCGGCGACCGCGATCACCGTCGCGGTGTCGGCGGCGGCCATCAGGGCCTGCCCGGAGAGGCCGCCGCCCTCCCGGGCGAGCCGGTCGGACCAGGGGAGCCGGAGCACGGCCCCGGCACCGTCGGCCGAGACCGACTCGACGGCGAGCCCCAGGTCGAGCACCCAGGGGGCGAAGTTGTCGGCGAGGACCTTTTCGGCGGCGGCGAGTGTCAGCGTCACGGCGTCATTGTGGGGCCCCGGCCCGGGGCCGGGCAACGCCCGCGCGGCGCGGCCGGTACCCGGGCAGCGACCGGCCGAGCTGGCGCAGCGCGTAGTGCGAGCGGGACTTGACGGTCCCGGCGGGGATGCCGAGGTCCACGGCGGCCTCGTTGACGGTGAGGCCGTGGAAGTAGAGCCGTACGAGCACCGCGCGGTGTTCCGGGCTCAACTCCCGCACGGCCGCGCGGACATCGAGCGCGGCCTCGGCGGAGGCGGTGGCGTCGGCCGGGTCGGGTGTCACGGCGAGGACGCCGTCGCCGATCTCGGCGGGCCGGGCGAGCCGGGACCGCCGGGCGTCGATGGCGAGGCGGCGCGCCACGGTGAAGAGCCAGGGCCGGATCGAGGCGTAGGCGCCGTCGAAGGCCTCGGGGTGGAGCCAGGCGCGCACCAGGGTCTCCTGGGCGAGGTCCTCGGCCCGCTGGCGGTCCCCGTAGGTCAGCCCGAGCAGGAAGGAGAGCAGCGCGGGGCCGTGGTCCCGCTGCAACTCCTCCAGGGTCCGTTCGTCGGTCGTCGTCATCCCGCCCACCTCTCCCGCGGCTCGTCGTCCGGGCCGTATACGAGCGCATGCGGAAGGCGGGGGACAGGGAACGGGCAGCGGTCTGCGCCGAACGGTCGCACCGAGCGGCGAATGGTACGGCGAACGGTCAGGCGGAGTCGTTGCGTCCGTTTCGGTGGGGTTCGTGACGCCGTACGGCCTTGACCCTTGACTGGGGCTTTTCCGCGAGCTCAAGTCATCAGAACAAATGTTCATCAGATGATTTGGGTGGAGTGCCGCACATGACCTCACGCACCAGACCCGCGGGAGCGGTGGCGCTCGCCGCCGTCCTGCTCGCGGCGGCGACCGGCTGCACCGGCGGCACCGGCGGCACCGGCCCGGGCGGACGAACGCCCGCGACCTCGGCGGGTGCGGGCCGCTCCCCGTCCGCGGCACCGGGCGGAGCCTCCGCACCCACCGGATTCACCCTCGTGGCCTCCGGCGACGTCCTCCCGCACGACTCGATCATCCGGCGCGCGGCCGAGGACGCCGGCGGGGAGGGATACGACTTCGGCCCCATGCTCTCCGGGGTGAAGCCCGTCGTCTCCCAGGCCGACCTCGCCCTCTGCCACATGGAGACCGTGTACGGGAAGGAGGGCGGGCCCTACACCGGCTACCCCGCCTTCAAGTCGCCGCCCGAGGTCGCCGCGGCGCTGAAGGCCACCGGCTACGACTCCTGCTCCACGGCCTCCAACCACACCCTCGACGACGGCGCCGCGGGCCTCGGCCGCACCCTCGACGCGCTCGACAAGGCGGGCGTCCGGCACGCCGGTTCGGCCCGCACCGCCGCGGAGGCCGGACGGCCCGCCCTGCTCAAGGCCGGCGGCGCCACCGTCGCCCAGCTCGCCTACACCTACGACACCAACGGCTACCCGCTGCCCGAGGGGCAGCCCTGGGCGGTCCAGCTGCTCGACGAGAAGAAGGTCGTCGCCGACGCGCGCGCCGCCCGGGCGGCCGGCGCGGACGTCGTCGTGGTCAGCGTGCACTGGGGCACCGAATGGCAGACCGAGCCCGACGAGCGGCAGCTCTCCCTCGGTCGCGCGCTCACCGCCTCGCAGACCGGCGGCCGGCCGGACATCGATCTCCTGGTCGGAACGCACGCCCACGTTCCCCAGGCTTACGAGAAGGTCAACGGCACCTGGATCGTCTACGGGATGGGCGACCAGATCGCCGGCGACATGATCAACCACGAGGGCGCCTACGACCCGCGCGGCAACCAGGGCACCCTCGGCCGCTTCACCTTCGCCCCGCCCCGGACCCCCGGCGCGCGGTGGGAGGTCACCAAGGCCGAGTTCATCCCCCAGTGGTTCGACACCGCACGCGGGCGCGTGGTCAACCTCGGCGCCGCCGACCCCGGCAACGCCCGGCAGGCCGAGATCCGCGACACGATCCGGCAGGTGGTGCTGGGCCGCGGCGCCGACAAGGACGGCCTGGTGATGGGGAAGTAGACCGCCCGCACCCTGCTCCGCCCTGGCTCCGGGGCGATGCGCCCATCGGGTGTTTTCGGACGGATGGCCGGTGTCGATGGGGTGCGCGGGGCCCCCTCGTACGAACCATTAGTCATGAAAAAGGATCAGATGAACAGCGGGCGCCGGGCGGTGCTGCGTCTCGCCGCCGCCTTCGGCGCCACCGCCACCGTCGGCGTCCTCGCGGCGGACCGGTTCGGCGCGCCCGAACCGGCCGCAGACGCCGCCCGCGCACCCCGGGGCGCCCCCGGAGCGGGACACGGCGGAGCGGGCCCGGCGCCGGCCCCCGGAGCGCAGGCCGCCGCGGCCGCCCGACTGCGCCCCACGGCGTACCGGCTCCAGCCGATGACCGCCTACGCGCCGCCGGCGTTCCGGCGCGCGGTGCCGCCGGTGCGGCAGCGGCCGTTCCTGAGCATGTCGGGGGTCGGCCGTTCGATGGTGCTCACCTTCGACGACGGACCCGACCCCCGCTACACCCCGGCCATCCTGGAGACCCTGCGCCGCTACGAGTGCCGGGCGATGTTCTTCGTCTGCGGCGAGATGGCCGTCGACAACCCGGACCTGCTGCGGGAGATGGCCGAGGACGGACACGTCGTCGGCAACCACTCCTGGTCCCATCCCCTCATCCCCAAGCTGCGGCCCTCCCGCATCCGCGACGAGCTCGGCTCCACCAGCGAGGTCGTCGAGCGGACGCTCGGCACGGCGCCGCTCTGGTACCGGGCCCCCTACGGGGCCTGGAACCGGCACTCCTTCGAGATCGGCGCCGAGCTCGGCATGGAGCCGCTCGCCTGGACCGTCGACACCCTGGACTGGAAGGAACCCGGCACCGGTTCCATCGTCCGCCGCGTCCTCGACGGCGCCGCGCCCGGCGCCGTCGTGCTCTCCCACGACGCCGGCGGCAACCGCTCCCAGAGCGTCGCCGCGCTCCGCCGCTACCTGCCCGAACTCCTCGACGCCGGCTACCGGATCACCGTGCCCCGGCGCTGACCGACCTTCACGCGAAGGGCCCCGGCACCTCCTGGTGCC
>NZ_JBHJQI010000169.1:0-17843 GCF_042262805.1 Streptomyces sp. NPDC056361 | reverse complement strand
GAACCAGCGGCCCGCCGGGGCTCTTTGCGGCCCGGACACGCCCACGGTCCGTCGGGCACGAAGAAGGGGGCCCGACGAATCGGAGCCCCCTTCTTCCTCCTGCTCGACGTCAGCCGGACTGCCCTGCCGCCGCGACCGGCGGAGTGCTCCCGGTGCTGTCCTGCGCCGGAACGCTCGCCGCCGGCGAGGACGCCTCCGACCCTGCGGTCGACGCGCCCTTCCGTGCCGCCGTGCGCCGCCCCTTCGGCCGCCCCTTCGGCCGCTTGGTCGGCTCCTCTGCGCCGATCTCCGCCAGCTCCTCGGCGGTCCATCCACCCGCCTCGGCACCGGCGTAGGCCTTGCCGTACGGCTCGTCGAGTGCGGCGAGCTGGTCAAGGAGAACGGCCCGCTGCCCCTGGACGTCCATCAGCGGCTCGATGGCCTCGGCCCGAGCCTTGAGGATCGCTTCCATCCGTTGCTTCATCTCGTGTGCAGACATGAGCGCATCGTACTTTCCCCCAGGTCGATTCGACCGCTCGAAATCGAGCAACCGGCACCAGCCGGTTGGCTTTTAACCGCAGGTCAGAGCGCTACCGGTGGCTAAGGGCGCCCCCTTAGCCACCGGTAGCAAGATAGTGCTTACTGGGCCCAGTAAGCGGATCACCGGCCGCCCCCTCCAGTAGGGTGGGCGGCCGGTGATCATGGGTCCGAGCACGGACCGGGGAAGACCGGGAGGGCTGTTGTGGCAGAGCCACCAGCGGATGAGACACGTCAGCGCCCCGCTACGCGGAGGCGCGAGCGCGAGGCCGGCGGCGCTCGCGAGACCCGCATCAAAGTCTCGTACAACGACGACGAGCACGAGCTCGTCAAAGCGGCCGCCGAACGCGACCGTCAAGCGACAGCATCCTGGATCGGACGCGTCGCACTGGACGTTGCAGAAGAGATGCTCGTACCGACGCCCGTGAACGCCAAGGCCGTGGTCGGAGAGCTGATCGAGGCACGCAAGCAGCTCAAGCGAGTCGGGACCAACTACAACCAGATCGCCAAGGTGATGAACTCCGACGGCGAGGTTCCCGATGCGCAGATGGCGGCCGTACACCGAGCCCTGGTGACCGCCATTCAGCGGCTGGACGTGGCCACGCTCCAGCTGATGAGGGAGCGAAAGGAGCGGGGGTGATCCCGCAGAAGCTCGACGAAGGAAACGACACATACGGCCTGCTGGCCTACCTGTACGGGCCCGGCCGGCGGGACGAGCACACGAACCCGCACATGATCGCCGCGTGGGACCCCTACATCGACGATCCAGCACGCTCGCCCGACATGACGATCTCGGACCTCGCGCTCCTCCTGGACGCACCCGTTTTCGCGATGCGGGGCAAGAAACCGAAGCTGCACGTGTACCACGTGGCGGTCCGCAACGACGAGAAGGACCGAATCCTCAGCGACGAGGAATGGGCCGAGATCGCGCGCGAGATGATGCACGCCTCCGGGATCGCCGAGCATGACGACGACGAGGCATGCCGATGGGTGGCCGTGCGCCATGCGGACGACCACATCCACCTTGTGGCGACGAAGGTTCGGGAGGACGGACGGCAGCCGAACCTGCGCGGAGACATCTTCAAGATGCAGGCCGCGGCCCGGCTCTTCGAGGAACAGCTCGGACTGCGCAGACTGAAGAACGGGGACAAGACCGCAGCGCGCTGGCGGAAGCCGGGCGAGCTGGAGAAGGCGGAGCGCCGGGGTCTGAGCGAAGCCCCTCGCGTGACGCTCCAGCGGACGGTGCGTGAGGCGGCGGCCGCGGCGACGAGCGACGCCGACTTCTTCGAGCGTCTCGCCGCCTCGGGCCTGCGCGTGAAGCAGCGCATCGCCCCGGCCGACGGCAACCTCACCGGCTACTCGGTGGCGCTGCCGGGCGACCGGAATCCGGAGCAGACACCGATCTGGTTCTCCGGCACCAGGCTCGCACCGGACCTGTCTCTGCCTCGCATTCGCGAGCGCTGGATGCATCCGGTTCCGGCACCGCGTGCGGCGCCGGCGGAGATGTGGCGGATCGCGGAGGAGAAGGTTCGCGAAGCAGCCGGTCGACTCGGGGCCGAGGGCCTCCACCACGGCGCCGGTGAGGTAGCCGCCCTCGGGGACCTCATCGTGGTCGCCGCCATCGTTTCGCCGCGGCTGGTACGCGACCAGATCAGGCAGGCGGCAGGCGAGTTCGAGCGGGCATCGAGAGCCCCAGGTGACCGAGCTCTGGAGGGCCAGGCGAGGGCGCTGTACCGCGAGTCCGCACAGGTTCTCTCCCAGTCGGCGGCCGCAGTCGGCCACAACAACGCGGCCGCCGCATTGGGCTTCCTGCTCGCCCTGGTGCAGGCCGTGGAAGCGGCCCGCCGCTGGCACGAGGCACAAGAGCACCGAGTCCACGCGCAGGCCTCCGGAAGGGCCGGACGGTTGCTGCGGGAAGCGGTCGAGGTAACCGCCGGCGCGAGCGCGGCGCGCGAGTACCGCCCCCGTCCCAAACGGTCCGCGACGCGTCCCGCAGCAGGCCAACGTGCGGCAGCCGCGCCCGGCGACCGCCCCATGGCGGGCGTGGTGCAGGAGGCCGTTCCCAAGCACGCGCGGGTGATCCTCGCGGACCCGGCCTGGCCCACCCTGCGGAACGTTCTGGTCGAGCTCGAACGAGCGGGCGAGGATCCCGTCGACGTGCTGGCAACGGTCGCGGCCCGCCGGGAGTTGAGCTCAGCAGAGTCGGTCGCCGAAGTGCTTTCATGGCGACTGGTCGGATGGCGGAACCAGCGCGGAGCCACCGCAGATGCGCCCGCCGGCACACGCCCGTCGTCGACGGCCGGAGGCGGTACGGGGAGAAGCACCGCACCGACCCGCAAGGCGGCACCCGCGCCCCGGCGCAGGCCGCCCGGCGACGAGCCGCGCAAGGGTCCCAGGAGGACCCGATAACGAGGGGAGAGCAGCAGATGACAACACCAGCGTCACCAGGGGAGCCGTTCGCCGAGGCAGCGGGCGAGGCGGTGCAGACCGCCGTCATGTCGGTGCGACTGGTCATGGCCATCGCCGACGCGGTCCGTCGGCACCAGCAGCGGCAGAAGAAGGGGGTCGAGGAGGAGCTGCCGCCCGCCGAGCAGGCGAAGGAGGACGCGAAGGCGGAGCTCAAGGATCTCCTTCCTGCGGACATCTCCACAGCCCTGCTGTCCGGTGCGGACTGGCCGCAGCTGGCACAGCAGCTCATGGCGTTGAAGAAGGCCGGGGTCGACCTGGAGCAGCTGCTGCCCCGGGTCGGCGAGATCGCAGTGACCGTGCGGGACCAGGTGGCCGCGAACGCCGAGCGGGTGGCGAAGGAGGGAACGGGGGAGTGGGAGCGGATGCTCCGTGAGACCCTGCCCTCCGGGCCGGTGCGCGAGGCGATCCTGTCCTCGCCGACGTGGCCCGACATCGCCGCGACGATGGCGAAGTTGGACGACCGTGGTGTCGACGTGCGGAAGATCCTGGCGTCCGCGCACGACGCAGGACTGGGCGTCGACCAGGCCGTGGCGAAGGTGCTCGCGGCCGGCGAGGCTCCGACCACGAGCCGGGACGCGCTGCTGTCGTGGGGACCGATGACCGACGGACTCGACATCCCGAAGGATCTCGACCTGAACGACCGGGAGCGGGCCCTGCGGCAGCTGGCGATCTCCCCGCAGGAGAACACGCGGTACGCACGGATGCTCAAGGACGCGCTGCCCGCTTACGGGCGCGAGGTCGACCTCGCGGTCACCGCGAAGCAGTGGCCGCTGGTCGCTGCGCGGATGGCGAAGATGGAGAGCGAGAAGAAGCCGGTCGCCGAGCATCTGGCAGGGCTGGCGAAGGACGTGTCCTGGACAGCGGGCCCGCCCGGGCAGATGGGTTCGCGGCTGGTCCAGGCGACCAATCACGTCCTGCGTCACAAGCCGGGGGAAGCCCCGCCGGCGGCACGTCCGAAGGTCTCCACCACCGCCGCGCGGTCGCAGTCGACGACGGTGGGTCCTACTAAGGCGCAGGCGGCCAAGACGGCGACGCCTGCGGAGGCAGGGGTAGCTGCACACCGGCAGACCGGACCCGCGGCCAAGCCGGGCAAGGCGAAGTAGTTCGGACCCCGACGCACGTGTGCCGCAGACCCCGGTCCGGGTCTGCGGCACACGTCGCTGTAGGGGCAGTGCGGGTCAGGGGCGGGTGGCGCCGAAGTAGTCGTCGGCGGGCATGGCGGAGGTGAGCGGCTGGAGCTCGATGACCCGGCCGGTGCGCGGCGCGTGCAAGACGTTTCCGTCGCCCGCGTAGATCGCCACGTGATAGATCGAGCCGGATCCGCCCTTGCTCCAGAACAGCAGATCGCCGGGCTTGAGCTGGTCGCGTGCGACTGCACGGTGGGAGGTTTCTCCGTACTGGGCGGCCGCGACGCGGGGGAGTTTCGTGGTCGGCCAGTAGGCGTACTGGACCAAGCTGGAGCAGTCGAAGCCGACCGTCGAGGAGGCGCTGCACTCGCCGTTCAAATAGCCGTTGACACCGTCGCAGAATCCGAGCGAGGGACCGCCGGGGCCGCCACCGCCCCAGGAGTACGGAGTGCCCGCCCGGGCCGCCGCCCGGCGCAAGGCGTCCGCGTTGATGCCGCTGCCGGAGACTTCCAGAAGGCCCGGCCCCTCGAAGTCCTTGATCTTGGCCATGATGATCCGGACGTACGCGTAGGTCTCGCCCTCGGTCTCTCCCTTGCGGCGGGCGAACCAGATCGGCGGCACACCCTTGAACTGCTGCACGGCGCCCCAGCCCGCGTTGTAGCCGGCCAGCGCGAGGGCCCGCGGGTCGCCGGGGTATCCGGAGGCCTTTGCGTCGCCGAGGAGCGAGCACATCAGGGCGCCCTGGGACATCACCGCGTCGCCGATGTCCCAGCGCGAGATCTTCCCGTTGCCGTCGTAGTCGCGGCCCCAGGTCGCCCAGGTCCCGTCGATGAACTGCGCGGGGCCCTGCGCACCCATGTCGGAGATGGCGCTGCTGTCGCGCTTGGTGGAGAACTTCGACTCCTGCCACAGCTGCGCGGCGAGGTATGCCTCGGTCATCTCGGGGTGCTTGCAGGCCCGATCGGCCTTGAAGATCCAGGGCCGGAACTCGGCGGGGACGCCACGCAGGCCGCCGCCGCCGTCAGTGTTCTCGGTGGCGTTGGCGTCGCTGTCGATCAGCAGCATCACGATCAGTCCGACACCGGCCAGCATCACGCCGACCACCGCCAGGACGATCCCGACCAACCACTTCATGTGCTTCCCCCCGTGCTGTTCTGTGCGCTCGCTGTCCTGTCTGCTGTGCGGATTCGGCGTACTAGATCATGAGCGTCCTCTTGGGTGCGGCCTCTTTGCGTGCGGTCCCGGGCCGCCGGCGGGGGCGCCCGGGGAGGCGGCGGCCGCTACGCCGTCCGGGTGTTGTGCGCGAGTTCGTCAGGTCGCAGAAGGAGGCGGGGCCAGCGCTCCGCTTCCTCCAGGCCTCACGTAGGGTCAGCTCACGTCTCGCGCGCGGTGACTTCGCACAGCGAAATCCCGCCTGCCGTATTTCGCTGGGCGAAATGAACGGCTCGGACGTGCGGACGTTGGGAACTCGGGGGTGTGACTGATGGCTATTCGGCTCCGCGCGACGATCGGCGCTGTGGCCGAATCTGCCATGGCGCAATTCCGCATTCCGCAGGGCGGTCCCGGAGCACTGGGCGTGGGTGCGAACTGTCCCGTGCAGCGACCTCACCTGACCTGACCTCCCCAGGGCCTGAAAACCGTGATCGGGTTTGTCCCCGGTGCACGCTAGCCTCAGGAGTCCCACGAGCCCAAAGCCGTGGTTTGAAACACACGCTTGTAGGGGGGAGTTGCGGTGTGATTACCCATCCGGAGAGCCGAACCCCGGCCGTCAATCCGCCGGTTGCACTTCGGTACGCGCTGATTCCCGTCCACGGGTACGGCATTGCGGTGGCGACCGTCGCGCGGATGCTCGACGACGACTCCGACGGCGCCCGGGCCCGGCTCCTCAGCATGGGCGAGCCCATTCCGTACGGGGCCCAGTCGGTCCTTCTGGCCGAGACGACCGTGTACGGCGCCCACCAGGTCGAGGCGATGCTCGCGCGCTGGGGCACCCTGCCGAAGCCGTGGCTGGTACTGATCTCCGACGCCCCCACCCGGCCGGTGCCCGATGCCCGGTTCCTGGTGCGTGCCCTGGAGGGGCGACTGGCCGGCGTGGCACGGGTGCCGTACCTGCCGGTCCTTCGCGCCGTTAAAGATCCGGCCGAGGCCATGGAGCACAAGAGCGTTCTGACCGCCGCCGAGAGGCTGCGGCGCACGATGGAAGGGACCAAACGATGACCATGACCACCGAGCTGATCACGCTCGCGGCCGACGGCGGCCTCATCCCGGGGTCGACCCCCACGAAGATCCCGGGGCTGGACGGCCCCGTGTCGAAGATCTTCGGATACGGCCTGTGGCTGCTGATCCTCGCCGGTGTCGGTGGCACCGGCTTCGGCGTCTACAAGCTGGCCGTGAGCGACAAGAGCCGCAACGGCGGCGGCGCCGAGCCGTTCAAGTGGATGGGCGGCGGGGTCGCCACCATCCTGCTGGCCGGTTCGCTGATCACCATCCTCAACGGCATCGCGGGAGGCTGAGGCAGGCATGTCGCGAACCAGGGGGACGTGGAACACCAAGGGCACATGGATCGCCGGTATCTCGCTGGCCGCCATGCTGCTGCTGACGGCCTACGCCGCGTTCAGCGGCGGTGGTGACGAGGATGCGAAGACCGGGGCCAAGGGCGGCAGCACGGCCAACCCGAGCGTGTCCGGGTCGGCGAGCCCGGAGCCGACGTACGCGCAGCCGCCGGACTGGACCGAGCCGCAGCGATGGACGGCGCTTCCGCGGGGGCAGCGCACGGACGAGCGCGGCAGTCAGCTCGGCTTCCCGCACACCGCCGAAGGTGCGGTGGCCATGATGGCGGCCGGCAACACCACGCGCATCGAGGGCGACAAGTCCAACCAGGACGAGCAGCTGCGCATCTACAACACGTACATCGGCAAGGCCGACCAGTCGCCGGAGGCGGCCGAGCAGATCGAGCTCAACGCCATCGCCACCGACAAGTCGCTCGCAAAGGAGATGGGCATTCCGGCCGGGCAGCCGCTGCCGTCCGGCGCGTACGTGCGCAGCCACGTCGTGGGCTACCAGGTCATCAAGAAGTCCGGCGACGAGGTCTCCGCGTGGCTGCTGGCACGCGTGGTCCAGAAGAACGGCGAGACGGCTGAGGAGAAGGGTTCGTACACCCGCACCCTGGTCGGTGCGCAGTGGGTGGACGGGGACTGGAAGATGACCGCGGACGCCACCGCCCGGGCCCAGCAGGAGACCCAGGGCAAGGCGGAGCCGACGATGGCCGCCCCCGGCGACGAGGTGTTCAACACCGCTGGATGGACGGCTATCCGGGAGGCATCGTGACGCGCCGACTCGCAGCACTGCTGCTCGCGCTCGTCGCGGTCTTCGGCGTCTCGGTGGTGGCCGCACCGCAGCCCGCCCGGGCCGACGGGCCAATCGGCAACGCCATCGAGGGCGGATGCCGCTTCGCCTCCGGCCCGGTCCTCGGGACGATCCTCGGCATCAAGGGCAAGGTCACCGGCATCGGTGGCCTGACCGGCTCGCCGCTGTGCGACAAGCTCGGCGACGCGGCCGAGAAGAAGATCAAGGAAGAGTGGAAGAACGTCTGGGACTCCGTCCTGGGCGACGTGATCAAGTCCGCCGCCGACGGCGTGAAGTGGATCATCAAGAAGGTTCTGACCGTCGCCCTGCTGGGCCCGTCGGTCGACCTCGCGGCCACCGGACTGTGGGGGAAGGACGCCACTCTCTCCGGGATGATGATGTGGCTCGGCCTCGTCATCGCCGCAGGCGGAGTCATGTGGCAGCTGGGCAAGATGGCAGTGACCGGGCAGGTCAAGCACCTGGGCCGGGCGATGCAGGGCTGGGTGGAGAACATCGTCCTGTCCGCCATCGGCGTGTCCCTGTTCGCGCTCCTGCTCGTCGCGGCCGACGCCCTGTCCGCCGGACTGGTCAACGCGACCTTCGCCGACGACGGCAAGGCCTACGAGCGGATCCTCGCGGTCATGATGCCCAACGGCATCTCGAACCCGATCCTGATGCTCGGCGTGGTCCAGGTCCTGCTCATCGTCGGATTCATCCAGCTCATCATGGTGTTCCTGCGGCAGTCCGCGATCCCGATCATCTGCCTGCTGCTGCCCGTGGCCGGCGGCGGCCGGACCGGCGGCGACGCAACTCGCCAGTGGGCGCCCAAGCTCATCACCTCCGGTCTCGTCGTCGTCGCCTACAAGCCGATCCTGGCCGCCATCGTCTGCACGGGATTCGCGGAGTTCGGGCACTCCCAGACGTTTGCGGAGTGGCTGCGCGGATGCGCCACCCTCATCCTCGGCGTCATCGCGCCGGGCCCGCTCGCCCGGATCTTCGCCCCGTTCGGCGAGGCCGTGGGCGCGGGCATGGCCTCCGGCGGCGCCAGCGGAGCCCTCGGCGCGGCCGCGGGCTACATCGGCGGCAAGGTCGGCGACAGCGACAGCGGCGGCGGCAGTGGCGACGGCGGCGAGGTGAACGCGGTCCAGCACGCCCAGTTCGTCGAGCAGAGCATGGGCAAGCAGGGCCAGGGCCAGGGGCAGGAAGGCGGTCAGGGCGGCGACGTCCAGGCCCAGGCGGCCCGCAACGAGGCCACCGCGAACATTCCGGCGCAGGCAGGCCCCGAAGGTGTCACCGGGGCGACGCAGACGGCCGGCACCACAGGCGCGGCGACCACCGTCGCCGCCGGAACGGCCACGGCGGGCGTCGCGCTCGGAGTCCAGGTCATGGACGGCATCAATGACGGCATCCAAGGTGCGGCCGGGCAGATCGGCGGCGGGGGGAATCAGCAGTGAGCTCAGCGCATGAAGTGCCCACCACGCTGATGGTCAACGGCTTCCGGGTCCGTAAGTCGTTCGGCATCGGCAGCCTGTCCAAAGGGGCGACCATCGGCGCCGCCCTGACCCTGCTCGCGGTCGGCCTGATCGCCACCCAGGCACCGGCCACCCTGCTCGTCACCCTGCCGGTGACGCTCGTTGGTGTCGGTCTGGCAGCCGCACGCCGTCACGGCATGTCCGCCCTGTCGTACTACTGGGCCAAGGCGGCCTGGAGCCGGGCGTCGAAGTCGGAAGCCAACTCCTACCGCCGTCTGCTGCTGGAGCTCCCCTACGCCCTGGACCTCCCGGGCGTGGGGGCCTCCTCCACCCTGGTCAAGGCCCACGACCCGACCTCGGGCCGCACCGTGGGCGTCGTGCACGACCGGGCCACCGGCTACATGACGATCAGCACGCTCCTCGCTCCCGGCGGGAGCCTGATGGCCCCCACCGGGGCCGTGCAGAGCTCGCTTCGCAACTGGTCGTCCGTGCTGGAGGCCATGAGCACCGACGACCAGATCAAGGGCGCCTCGGTGACGATCCAGATCACCCCGGGCGCCGGCGAAGCGCTCGGCGACGACGTGAAGGCCCGTCAGGATCCCGGCGCCCCGGTCCTGGCGAAGCGGATCGTCGAGGAGCTCGTGCGCACCACTCCGCATGCCACTGCCTCGGTGGCGCCGTGGATGTCGGTCACCGTCGACCCCAACGCCACGGTCAACCCCCCGACGGATCTCGCCGAGCAGGTTGCCGAGGCGCTCAAGGCCGTCGACTCGATCGACCTGTCCGGCACCGGCACGGACATCGAGCGCCGGGCTACCGACATCGACCTGCGCCGCCTGGTGAGGTCGGCGTACGACCCGGACGTCTTCAACGCCCGCGACGCCGAGTTCGCCGACCTGTCGTGGTCGGAGTGCGGGCCGCAGGCCGCCGACGACGGGTGGGAGGAGTACGCGCACGACGGGGGCATCTCCGTCTCCTGGGTGCTGCGCGAGATGCCCCGGCGCCCCATCTCCTACAGCGTGCTCCTGCCGCTGCTCGCGCCCGGCCGCTATCAGCGGCGCATCACCCTCGCGTACCGGGTGCTCGACCCGCACGAGGGCGAAGCGGTCCTGGAGCGCGAGATCAGCGCCGCCTACAACACCGCGCAGGCGACCGCCGAGGTCAAGGGCCGCGCGAAGTATTCGCAGAAGGCCGACGCCCGACGGGCCGAGGAGGCCGCCGCCCAGGTGGCTGGCGGCGCGCAGGTCGTCGACTGGACGCTGATGGTCACCGTCACCGCGCGCCGGGCCGCCGACCTACCCGCCGCCCGCCAGGAGCTGGAGCGCGCGGTCAAGGCGACCAGGGGTATCCGGATGAGGCCCGCGTACGGGGCGCAGGCCTCGGTGTTCGCCGCCGGGCTGCCGCTCGGCTACAACCCGCTGGTGAAGGGCTGACGACGATGGCGAAGAAGGCCAAGACGCCTGCGGTGACCACGCCCAAGCGTGTGGTCCGCGTGGCCGAACAGGGGCAGACCCGCGAGGAGCGGCGGGCCGAGAAGAAGCTGAGGGCCCGGTACGCGCCGCGACTCGGCTGGGGTGGCCGCTTCGGCGGCCGCGCCGCGGTCGAGGACTCCGGCACCGTCTACACCGGACCCTCCACCCAGGTGGGCGGGATCTACCCGTTCCTCCTCGGCAGCGGCCTGCCGCCGCGCGGCGTGCCAGTCGGCCGCGACGTCCTGACTGGCGAGCTGGTGTGCATCGACCCCTCCGGCTGGACGGGCAAGCTCACCACCAACCCCGGTGTCTGGGTCATGTCCCAGCCGGGCGCGGGCAAGAGTGCGCTGGTCAAAAGGGTGTGCCTGGTCTACTCGGCGTACGGCCACATGGTGTGTGTGCCCGGCGACGTCAAGGGCGAGTACAGCGGCCTGATCAGCGAACTGGGCGGCTCCGTCGTACGCATCGGCGACGGCATCGGCCGCATCAACCCCTTGGACTCGGGCCCGTTGAAGGGGCGGGTCGCGTCGCTGCCGGTTGACCGGCGCCAGTCGCTGCTCGATGTCCTCAACGGCCGGCGGCTGGAGACCTTGGTGGCCTTGTTGTCCACCAAGCACGGCTTGGGCAGGACCCCGGACGAGATCGAGCGCAGCGCGCTCGACACCGCCGTGCACGTGGCCTCCGACGCCCAGGACTCCGGCAGCGACCCGGTCGTCGCGGACGTCGTCCGCGTCCTGCGCGCCGCCCCGGAGGAGCTCCGGAGCAAGCTCGCCGCCGACGGCGACCGCTACCAGGACCTGACCCGCTCCGTGATCGCCGGGCTGGACAACTTGATAGGCGGACCGCTCAAGGGGCTCTTCGACGGCCCCACCACCACGGCGCTGGACATCAACGCCCCCGCGGTCTCCGTCGACATCTCCGCCCTGCGGGCCCGCGGAAACGACGTGGTCAGCGCGGGCATGATCGCGACGTGGGCGTACACCTACTCGTCGATCGACTCCGCCCGCTCCATCGGGCTCATGGACCGCAAGCTCGTCTTGCCCATGGACGAGATGTGGCGGGCCCTGCGGTCGGGCCCGGGACTGGTCGACGCCATGGACGCGATCAGCCGCCTGAACCGTACGACGGACGACGTCACCATCTACGTGACGCACTCCTTGCTCGACGTCGAGGCCCTGCCCACCGAGCAGGACCGGGCCAAGGCGCGCGGCCTGATGGACCGGTGCGACACCTGGGTCATCGGCGCCTCGTCCGAGGAGGAGCTCCGCCGCGTCACCGGCAAGCGGTCCCTGACCGAGCAGGAGCGCATGATGATCGGCTCTTGGTCCTCGGCCACCTCCACCGGCCTGGACATCGACCCCACCGTCCTCGGCGAAGGCGGCGAAGACCGGCCGCTGGTCGAGGAGGAAGGCGCCCGGCACCCGGGCCGCGGAAAGTATCTGATCAAGATCGGCACGCGCCCCGGAATCGCGTCGGCCCTGGAGCTGACCAACACCGAGAAGCGGCTGTACCGCACGGACACGAACCAGCGCCGGGCACGGCACACGGGGGGCGACGCCTGATGATGACGGAGAACGACCGCCACTGGGCGGCCGGAGGCATCCTGTTCGGCGGGGTGGTGACCCTGGCTGCCTCCACCTGGGCCGGGGCCGCCGCCGGCGCGGTGGTGACGGGCGGCGACGTGGCGCCCTTGTCCCCGCTGACCGCCTACCGGATGGTCGAGGACTGGGGGAGCGTGTGGGCGGCCTCCCCGGTCGCCTCGGGTGTCGGCGCCGGTCTCTTCGACGTCGCCGTCGTCGCCCTGATCGTCTGGGGCCTGAAGGTGTCCTTCAAGTGGTTCCGCAACCCCAGCTCCTTGGCCACCCTCCACCAGCTGCGCGAGCTCACCCCCAAGCCGGCGGCCCGCACCGCGACCCGGCTGCGCGCCTCCCTCAAGGACGTCAAGCCGAAGGAGGTCGAGCCCAAGGACCGCGGCGTCCTGCTCGGCAACCACATCCCCTCCGGCGTCGAGCTGCGCGGCAGCGACGAGGACACGTACGTCGCCATCATGGCGCCCCGCGCGGGCAAGTCGACCAGCCTCGCGATCCCGGTCGCCGAAGAGGCGCCGGGCGCCCTGCTGATGACCTCCAACAAGGCTGACGTCTACGCGGCGACGATGGCCTCCCGCGCCGACATCGGGCAGACCTTCCTCTTCGACACCCAGGGCGTCGCCCAGGCCCAAAGGCAGATGTGGATCGACCTCATCGCCCAGGCCGAGACGCTGGAGGGCGCCGAACGGCTGGCCAGCCACTTCACCAACCAGATCACGAGCGAACAGGCCGACCCGTTCTGGTCGCAGGCCGCCGCCGACCTCCTCACCGGCCTGTTCCGGGCCGCGTGGTGGGACGGCGCCACCGTGCGTGAGGTCATGCGCTGGCTGTCCGACCCGCGTGAAAAAGCCCCGCTGAACATCCTCTACGCCCACGAGCCGGTGCTCGGCGAGCAGGTCGAATCGTCGATCAATATCGCCGAGGAAACGCAGTCCGGAATCTATCAAAATGCCCGAACTGCCATGTCTGCGTTGCGAGATGAGAAGGTCCTCGCGTGGGTGACCCCCGACAAGGACCTCCCGCGGTTCGACCCTGAGGCGTTCGCCACCAGCAAGGACACCCTGTACCTCCTCTCCAAGAAGGGCGGCCCGTCGAGCGCCCTCGTCGCTGCCGTCGCCGACGCGGTGTTCACCGCTGGCGCCGAGGCGGGGGAGCGGCACGGCGGCCGCCTGCCCGAGCCGATGCGCGCCGTCCTGGACGAAGCCGCGAATATTTGCAAAATCGGCGATTTGCCCGACCTCTACAGCCACCTGGGCAGCCGCGGCATCACGCCTTTCGTGATCCTCCAGAGCTACCGGCAGGGCGTGAAGAGCTGGGGCGAGGTCGGCATGGACGCGATGTGGTCCGCCGCCACCAAGAAGATCATCGGTGTGGGCATCGACGACGCCAAGTTCGCGCAGGACATCAGCACCCTGACCGGCGCCCACTACATCGAGCGCGGCTCGTACTCCAAGAGCAAGGACGGCGGCAGCCGCAGCTACAGCGAGCAGCGCGAGCAGATCCTCGATCCCGCCGAGATCCGGGCCATGAAGAAGGGCACGGCCCTGATGATGGCGACCGGCATGCCGATGGCCCAGATCGCCCTGCGCCCCTGGTACGAGGAGGAGAACCTCGCCTACATCGGACCGCAGATGAAGCAGGAGGAAGCGGCGATCACCAAGCGGGCCGTCGCCGCGTACGAGGAGAGGAAGGCCGCCCGCCGTGGCTGACGATCCGGACCTGCCCGACTTCGAGGTCCCCGTCGGGCTCTTCCAGGACCTGGAGGACCTCAAGGCCACCGTCGCGAGCCTGTCCGCACAGGTCAAGGCCTTGAAGGAAGGCGGCGCCGGGGGAGAGGGCGAGGCCTTGGCCGACGACGCCACGGACGCCGGCGAGGAGACCGAAGAGGGCGAGGAGGGCGCGGCCGACGACGAGGCGCAGTACCCCCCGTTCATCCTGCTGCTCGACCCGCCGGAGTACGACGACGAGCTGCGCGCCCTGATCGAGTGGGTCGAGGGCGTGCTCGTCCCCGGCTACCTGGCCGAGCCCAGTTCCGACGCCCGCTGGTGCCACATGTGGTTCGAGCACCCCGTCGCCGTCGCACGCCTGCACGCGTTGTGGCTGGCCTGGCAGGAGCTCACGGACCCTGCGACGTGCGGCTACACCGGCCCTTCGACGTGGCACCGCGACCATCTCGACCCCTGTCTGGCGCAGCTCCGCCCCTCCTCGGGCCCGTTCGCGGGCTGCACCAAGGGCGAGCACCAGATCGACCACCGGATGCCCGGCATCGTGCCCAGCGCGTGGAGTCGGGCCGAGGACTGACCGGCCGCCCGGCGGGTGATCCCGCCGGATCGGCGGCCGCAGTCCGCGCAAGCCCCTACCCTGGCGGGTATATCCCTGCTGAGGGGGCTCACATGCCTGATGACAATGTGCAGATGACGGTAGACGGCGAGCTGTTGAAGGCGCGCCGCGAGCATCGCGGGCTCAGCCGCTCGGCGCTGGGCGGCTTGGTCGCCCGGAGCGAGGACTGGGTCAAGAAAGTCGAACGCGGGGACCGCACCGTCCGGTCGCTCGCGATGATTGTGCAGCTGGCTCGGGTGCTGGGTTGCCAGGACGTCAACGAGCTGACGCGGGCGGATGTCTCCGTGCCGGTGTACGACGGCGGCAAGGTCACCCATCCCGGTGTGGCCGCGCTGCGCTCGGCGATCCACGCGCCGCTGTTCGCCGCGGCCGGCACGCCGGAGGACGTCGGGCATCTGGCCGGGCGGGTCCGGCAGGCGTGGGACGTCTGGCACCGCGCCCGCGACCAGCGCACGGCGGTCGCCTCGGTGCTGCCCGGCTTGATCGAGGCCGGGCACGCCACCGTGCGGTCCGCCGAGGGTGCCGAGAAGCGCCGGGCATCGGTGGTCCTCTCCGAGACCTACGCCCTCGCCCAGCAGTACGTGGCCCACATCGTCGAGCCCGAGCTGTACTGGGTCATCGTCGACCGCGCTCGGATGGCTGCCGAGCAGGCCGACGACCCGATCGCGCTCGCCTCGGCGGCCTGGATCATCGGCAACGGCCTGCGGGTCTCCGGCTACACCGAGGAGGCCCTGCGGATGGTCGCCGACGCCGCCGACATCCTGCGCCCGCAGCTGGAAGGCGGAAGTGACCGGCTGCGCGGCATGTTCGGCAGCCTCTGCCTGCACGCCGCGGTGACCGCCGCCCAGGACGGCCGCGACGGCGACGCATGGCGCTGGCACGGCGAGGCCGACCGCACCGCCACCAATCTCGGCACCCAGTACGCCCACCCCTGGACCATGTTCGGCACCGGCAACGTCGTCGTCCACGCCGTGACGATCGGAGCGGACCTGCGGACCCCCGGCATCGCGCTGCAACAGCTCACCGAGACCGACCCCAGCTCGATCCCCTCCGTCGAGCGGCGCTCGCGCCTGTTCCTGGACGCGGCCAAGGCCGAGCACGTCCGTAAGGAGAAGGCCTCCGCCCTCCAGTACCTGCGCCTCGCCTACGACACCTCCCCGGAGGCCGTGCGGTACGTGCCCTCCGGCCGGGCCCTCGCCGCGGACCTGGAGCGCACCTCCACCGGAGCGCTCGCCTTCACGGCCCGTCAGCTCGCCGAGGACATCGGCGTCGCCGCCTGACCACGCAGGGCGCGCGCCGGCACCGGAGGGCTACCCGAGGAGCGGGTCGCCCTCCGGTTCACTGAGCGGGGCCAGAGCGGTGTAGCAGTCGCCGCACAGCGGCAGAGGGTCGGTGATGTCCGCAGGCCCGAACGCCTCCGCCGCGGGGCGCGTGATCAGACGCAGCAGACGGCCGGGCTCGGCCGCCGCCAAGCACGTCCCGGATCCGCCGTGGTAGATGCGGCACACGCACCGGCAGCCGCCCGGCCGGTGCTGCTCCCACGTGAACAGCCAGCGCTTCACCAGGTAGATCACCGGGAACTCGGCTTCGTCGGTCATGTGCAGGACGGTAGTGGCCCGCCGCGGCGTACGGGCCGGATCCCTCCGATCGCCGCCCGGCAGGGGGACAAGCTGTCCCCCTGGACGTGGGGGGACAGCTTGTCCCCTGACAGGGCGTCAAGTCGTCCTACGGTCGACACCATGGCGCAGCTGGAGTACCGCGACGCGGACAAGCTCCCCGCCGCCCTGCGCAAGACGGTCTTCCGGGACCGCGACGAGCAGCGGTGGCGGGTGACGGCCCTGGTCATACACCGCGACCCCGAGTCCCGCAAGGAGACCGGCCGCACCGCGTTCCTGCGGCGGGCCGACTCCAGCGGCGGCCGCGAGTGGGAGATCGCGCTGGACGCCCTGTACGAGACGACGGAGGTAGACCGATGACGTTGACGGCCAAGGAACGAGCCGAGCGGAACGCGCGGGAGTCGAGCGCGCTGCGCGCCGGCGAAGTCGCCGCCGCGGGCCTCAAGGAGGCACTTGCCCGCGTCGGCATCGTCATCCCGAGCCTGCACGGGGGCTTCCCCGTGAACGGCAGCGGACGGGTCGAGCTCGGCGGCTGCAACGCCGGCACGGCCACCCGGCTCGCCGAGGTCCTGACCGCCGCCGCGGACGGGCTGCCCGAACTCCGAGCGACCACCGAGTGAGCGCGGTCGTGGCTGATCCCCGGCCGCGCGTCGCCGCGACCGTACGCAGCGGGGACATCGTCCACCTGGACGACGGGACCACCCGCACCGTGCAGGGCACCCCCTCCTCGGCCCCCGGGGCCATAGGGGGTCTGATGCTCACCATCCGCTTCACGGACGGCGGTTCCTACCGCGCCGCCGCCGGGGCCGAGCTCCACGTCGAGCGGCCCGCATAGACCGCCTTGTGCCCTCCCCCCCCCGTGGGGCACAGGCGCGCAGAGCCCCTGCCGGGTCGGCCCGGCAGGGGCTCGCCCATGCGCCCCGCGTCAACCCGTACGAGCCCAACTCACCCCAGAAACTCACCTCTTAAGAGGTGAGTTCTCGATAGGATGGGGCCATGACCACAGAGGCCGCAGTCGACATCGCCGTCATCCCCGAGCCCGCGCCCACTCCGTCGCTGGAGCTCGTGCCCGACCTCCCCACCACGCCGATCACCGAGATCGGCGTCGCCATCACCAACGCCCTGGTGGACGCCTGGAACGCCATCCGAGCCCGGCACAGCGACGTACCCGAGGCCGTCATCACGATGGCCACCGGCGGCCGCGAGTCGGCGGTGAAGCTCGCCCACTTCTCCCGCAACCGCTGGAAGGCGGTCAATGGAGACGCGGTCCACCACGAAGTCTTCGTCACCGCCGAGTCGCTCCTGAGGGGCGCGGTGGAGGCCATGGAGACCCTGGTTCACGAGGCCACCCACGGCGTGAACGTGGTGCGCAAGATCGACGACTGCTCGGTCAGCCAGTACCACAACAAGAACTTCAAGGCCGTGGCGATGGAGCTCGGCATGGTCTACACGAAGACCGTCGACCCGAGGGACAAGAAGAAGTACGGGTTCGCGTTCCCGGTGCTGGGGGAGGAGGCCAAGGCGGCGTACGCCGACCAGATCGCCGCTCTGGACAAGGCCATCCAGGCCACCCGAGTCCCCGCCTACATCCCCGTCAGCACTGGAGGCGGAGGCAAGGGCAAGAGCACCACCGGCACGGCCGGACTCGACGACGACGACGATGAGGACGGCGAGGAGAAGCCGCCCCGTCCCGAGAAGGAAGACCGGAACTACGTGAAGGCCACGTGCGAATGCCCCGAGCCAGCGGTCATCCGGGTCTCGCCCAAGACCCTGGCCAAGAGGAACATCATGTGCGGCGACTGCATGAACAACTTCACCGTGCCGGAGTCCGCCGAGTAGAGACGGTCTGTCTGGCCAGATAACCCGCGGGCCCCGGCTTCCCCTTCGCAAGAGGGGG
>NZ_JBHJQI010000168.1:0-18141 GCF_042262805.1 Streptomyces sp. NPDC056361 | reverse complement strand
ACTATTTACTTCGTCGGCTGCTTCTTTTGTTTATAAGCCACAGCTTTAACACCGACGGGGTCACTGTTTCTACCCCTGTACCGCCCACCGGGCGGGGCGGGACCGCCGAGCCCCGCCCCGGCCTCTGTCATGTGTCAGGCAGCCGTGCGCAGTTCCGGCCGCAACGGCCACGCCGGGTCCACCATCTCCGGCGTCCCCTGCCGACTGAACCACGCCTGGAGCCCCCGGGCCTGCGCCGCGTGCCACACCGCCTGGAGCGTGTGCAGCTCCGACGGCGTCAGCCGCTCCAGCCGCGACGAGAACCGGCGCGCCACCGCCCGCACGACGTCCAGCGCCGCCGTCGCGTCCGCGGCCGCGTCGTGCGCCCCCGTCAACTCCACCTCGTAGTGCGCGCACAGGTCCGTCAGCGTCCGACGGCCCTTCCGGTAGCGGTCCAAATGCTTGTCGAGGACCCGGGGATCGAGCACGCACAGCGGCGTGGCCTCCAGGTACGTGCCGAGCGAGGACGCCCTGTGCCGCCGCAACTCGCGGTCCAGGATCGTCAGATCGAACGGCGCGTTCATCACCACCAGCGGGCGCCCCGCCGCGGTCTGCTCGGCCAGCGCACGCGCCAGCTCCTCCATCACCGGAGCCGGCCACCGGCCGTTGCGCTGGAGGTGATCGTCCGTCAGGCCGTGCACCGCCGTGGCCTCCGCGGGCACGGGTATGCCCGGATTGACCAGCCAGCGCGTCACCCGCGGCCGCGCCCCGGCGGCGTCCTGCACGACCAGGGCGGCCGAGACGATCCGGTCCCCCTCGACGTCGATTCCCGTGGTCTCCGTGTCGAAAGCGGCCAGGGGCCCCTCGTACCAGTGCGTCGTCATCCCCGAACTCCTCGCACACGTGCGGCAGATGGCCAACCCCCTGCCCGAAACGGTGATACCCGCACTGTTTGCGCCGTACGCGGACCGGTCACAACAGAGGGGACGGGGAAGGAAAAACGACATGGCGCTCGCCCAGCCCGAGTCGGGAGGGCTGCCGCCCCAGCGGGTGGCACCGACGCGCGGCTCACTCGCCACCACCGCCTGCATGGAGACCCTTCAGGTGGGATACCTGCACGCCGTCGCCGCCGCGGCCGGCTGCTCGCTGTCCCAGCCCTTTCCGGACAACGGCATCGACTGGCACGTGAGCCACGGCTCGCCCGGACACACCGTCGACGACGAAGTCACCATCAAGGTGCAGCTCAAGTGCACCTACCAGATACCTCCCCGCCCACCGGGGAGCGCGTTCTCCTTCACCCTCGACAACGACCACCTGGTGAAACTCGCCCGGACCCCCGTGTCCGTGCACAAGATCCTGGTCGTGATGCTCGTCCCGAGGTCCCAGGAGGACTGGCTGAGGGCGAGTCACGACCGGCTCGACCTGCGGCACTGCTGCTACTGGACCAACCTGGCCGGACACCCGGTCACGGGACGGCGCCGGACCACCGTGCGCGTCCCGACGGCGCGGATCTTCGACGACCGGGCGCTCTGCGAGATCATGACCCGGGTCGGCGTGGGAGGGAGACCTTGATGCACCGACCGATCGACGAACCGGGGTTCGGGGAGGGGGACGGGGCCGGGCGCGGCCCCGTCCCCGTTCCCCCGCCCTACCGCCCCCACCCGGCACCCGGCGAGGCCCCCGGTCCCTGGACCGGGATCCCCGCCCCGCCCGCCGGGCCCTGGGCCGACGTCCACGGCGCGCCCGACCCCGGCCGGGTCGACCCGCGCGTCCTCGGCGCCCTGCTCGCCCGGCACGGCTGGCGGCGGCGCGGCGGAGCCGCCGGGCGGTACAGCCGCTGGACGCCGCCCGGCAGCGGAGCCCACGGCGGCACGAGCCTCCTCGTCCCCGAGAGCCGGGCCTTCCCCGACTGCGAGGACCTGCTCGGCGAGGCGCTCGCCGCCCTCGCCCACAGCGCCACACCCTCCGCCCGCGAGGTCCTCACCGGCCTGTCCGTACCCAGCGACGAGATCCGCTGGTGGCGCGACGTGCCCCCGGGCCCGGCCGGGACCGTCCCCTGGCCCGTACAGGAGCAGCTCAGGTCAGCCGCCCGCCAGCTCCTCCTCGCCGGAGCTCTGGCCGCACGCGGACGGGCCGGCTACTACGGCGCCCGGCACCGGCGCGCCGCCCAGGCGTCCCTGGAGACCGTCGTCGTCGGCGCGGCACCCGGCGGGCGCGGGCTCACCGCCTTCCTGCCCGTCGAACCGGGCCGGCCGATCGCCGTACGGCTCTACCACGCGCTCCACGCGGCCCGCGAGGCCACCGACTACCAGCGGGCCACCGGCGGGATGGAGGCCTTCGACGCCGCCGTCGCCGCGGGCGTCAGCCGCGAGCTCACCGAGGCCCTCGTCGCCCTCGTCCGGGGCACCGAGGGCGCCCGCGTCGCCCTGGCCTGGGCCCCGGCGGCCGGGGCCCCCGACGGGTGCGCGGCCCGGCCCGAACCCGTCGAGTTCTCGCCCGGCGACCTGCCCGCCCTGCGCGAGGCGAGCGCCCGCTACCTGACCGACGAACCGTCCGTACCCGTCCGGCTCACCGGCGCCGTCGTCCGCATGCGCCGCTCCGGGCCGCGCGGCGAGGGGACCGTACGCCTTCGGGTCCTCGCCGGCGCGGAGGTCCCGCACGTGCGCGTCGCCCTCGACGAGGAGGCGTACCGCACCGCCGGCCACGCCCACCTCGTCGGCCTCCCGATCCGGGTCGTCGGCCGCCTGGAGAGCCGGGGCGGTTTCCGCCGTCTCACCGACGCCTCCGGCGTCGTCCCGGTCCAGGTCGACGAGACGGAACGCGACCGGCTGATGAAGTCCCTCCACGAGAACCTCGACTTCTTCGAGGAGGCGTGCGGCCCGGACGACGACTGAGCGCCGCCGGGGGAAACCGTTTCGCGGAGGGCGCGGACGGCTCGGTAACATCAGCGGTGCGCGGCACCTCGTCTCTGTTGCGCACCGCCGGCGCCGGCACCTCGTGCCTGCCTGCGCCCCAAAGGAAGAAGAACACCAGTGTCTGAAGTCCGTGTGACCGTCCAGTCCGCCTCGGAGGCAGAGGAGAGGGCGGTGAGCGCGGGCACCACCGCCGGTGCCCTCTTCGCCGACGACCGCACCGTCATCGCCGCCCGCGTGGGCGGCGAGCTGAAGGACCTGTCGTACGAGCTCGCCGACGGCGATGTCGTCGAGGGCGTCGAGATCTCCTCCCCGGACGGTCTCGACATCCTCCGCCACTCGACCGCGCACGTCATGGCCCAGGCCGTGCAGGAGCTCTTCCCCGAGGCCAAGCTGGGCATCGGCCCGCCGGTCCGGGACGGCTTCTACTACGACTTCGACGTCGAGAAGCCCTTCACTCCCGAGGACCTCAAGGTCATCGAGAAGAAGATGCAGGAGATCCAGAAGCGCGGCCAGCGCTTCGCCCGCCGCGTGGTGACCGACGAGGCCGCCCGCGAGGAGCTCGCCGACGAGCCGTACAAGCTGGAGCTCATCGGCATCAAGGGCTCCGCGTCGACCGACGACGGCGCGAACGTCGAGGTGGGCGGCGGCGAGCTGACCATCTACGACAACCTCGACGCCAAGACCGGCGACCTGTGCTGGAAGGACCTCTGCCGCGGTCCGCACCTGCCCACCACCCGGAACATCCCGGCGTTCAAGCTGATGCGCAACGCGGCCGCCTACTGGCGCGGCAGCGAGAAGAACCCGATGCTCCAGCGCATCTACGGCACCGCCTGGCCGTCGAAGGACGAGCTGAAGGCCCACCTCGACTTCCTCGCCGAGGCCGAGAAGCGCGACCACCGCAAGCTCGGCAACGAGCTCGACCTCTTCTCCGTCCCGGACGAGATCGGCTCCGGCCTCGCGGTCTTCCACCCCAAGGGCGGCATCATCCGCCGGGTCATGGAGGACTACTCGCGCAAGCGCCACGAGGAGGAGGGCTACGAGTTCGTCTACTCGCCGCACGCCACCAAGGGCAAGCTGTTCGAGAAGTCGGGCCACCTGGACTGGTACGCCGAGGGCATGTACCCCCCCATGCAGCTCGACGAGGGCGTGGACTACTACCTCAAGCCCATGAACTGCCCGATGCACAACCTGATCTTCGACGCGCGCGGCCGTTCCTACCGTGAGCTCCCGCTGCGCCTGTTCGAGTTCGGCACCGTGTACCGGTACGAGAAGTCCGGCGTCGTCCACGGCCTGACCCGGGCCCGCGGCTTCACCCAGGACGACGCGCACATCTACTGCACCCGCGAGCAGATGGCGGAGGAGCTGGACAAGACCCTCACCTTCGTCCTCAACCTGCTCCGCGACTACGGTCTGACCGACTTCTACCTGGAGCTGTCCACCAAGGACCCGGAGAAGTTCGTCGGCTCGGACGAGGTCTGGGAGGAGGCCACCGCCGTCCTCCAGCAGGTCGCCGAGAAGCAGGGCCTCCCGCTCACCCCCGACCCGGGTGGCGCCGCGTTCTACGGCCCGAAGATCTCGGTGCAGGCGCGGGACGCCATCGGCCGCACCTGGCAGATGTCGACCGTGCAGCTCGACTTCAACCTGCCGGAGCGCTTCGACCTGGAGTACACCGCCCCGGACGGCACCAAGCAGCGCCCGGTCATGATCCACCGTGCGCTCTTCGGTTCCATCGAGCGCTTCTTCGCGGTGCTCCTCGAGCACTACGCGGGCGCGATGCCGCCGTGGCTGGCCCCGGTGCAGGCGACCGGCATCCCGATCGGCGACGCGCACGTCGACTACCTGCACGAGTTCGCCGCCAAGGCGAAGAAGCAGGGCCTGCGGGTGGAGGTCGACTCCTCCTCGGACCGGATGCAGAAGAAGATCCGGAACGCGCAGAAGCAGAAGGTCCCGTTCATGATCATCGCGGGTGACGAGGACATGGCCGCCGGTGCCGTCTCCTTCCGCTACCGCGACGGTTCGCAGGAGAACGGCATCCCCGCCGACGAGGCCATCGCCAAGATCGCCAAGATCGTCGGGGACCGCGTCCAGGTCTGATGACCCGAGCGTGACCCGAGCAGTTCAGGAGGCCCCCGGGGAATCCCCCGGGGGCCTTTTCCCGCCCTCTTCCTCGTCCTCCCGGGTGAACACCTGGATCAACCAGGACGAGAACGAACCCGTCACCGCGCCCAGGAGCGCCAGGCCGCAGGCCATCATGCCCACCGCGACGAACCGGCCCATCGGGGTCACCGGCACCACGTCCCCGTACCCCACCGTCGCGAGCGTCGCGCAGGTCCACCAGACCGAGTCCCCGAAGGTGAGGATCGAGGCGCCGGGGGCGTCCCGCTCGAACCGGTAGACGGTGAGCGCGCCCGCGAAGCCCAGCAGCGACGCACTGAGGCCCGCGTAGACCATCACGCGCGCGTAGAGGCTCAGCCGGGGTTTCTCCTGGCGTCCCTGGAGCCGGTAGTAGAGGTTCACCATGCGCACCGGCCGCAGCAGCGGAAGGACCAGGACCACCGTGTCGAGGAGGTGCGTGCGGAGGAACCGCAGCGGGCCCCGGCCGCTGAGCCGGAGTCGCACCGCGTAGTCCACGCCGAAGACGGCCCAGGCGCCGAAGGTCGCGGCGAGACAGAGGTCGAGCCAGACCTGCGGGAGGCTGGAGTCGCCGAGGATGCGGACCGCGTACCCGGCGAGGTAGACGAGGGAGGCCACGGCGAGGGGGACCTCCATGCGTTGCTCCCAGCGCTCCTGCCGCGGCGGTTTCGGTGGCCTGACGCTCATCGGATCAGCATGGCGGCTGCATGGATCTTCTGCCCCGGCGACACGTTCCGAACGGGCGACGCAATATGCTGCACAGCATGACGACTGAGCCGGAGCAGCAGATCGGAGTGGGGACGCGGGACGCGTTCCAGCGCCTGTGGACGCCTCACCGGATGGCGTACATCCAGGGCGAGAACAAGCCGACCGGGCCGGGCGCCGAGGACGGCTGTCCGTTCTGCTCGATTCCGTCGAAGTCGGACGAGGACGGCCTGGTGATCGCGCGCGGCCAGGCCGTGTACGCCGTGCTCAACCTCTACCCGTACAACGGTGGCCACCTGATGGTGGTCCCGTACCGCCACGTCGCCGACTACACCGACCTCGACGAGGCGGAGACCGTCGAGCTGGCCGCCTTCACGAAGCGCGCGATGGTCGCGCTGCGGGCCGCCTCCGGCGCGCACGGCTTCAACATCGGCATGAACCAGGGTGCCGTCGCGGGCGCCGGGATCGCCGCCCACCTGCACCAGCACGTGGTGCCCCGCTGGGGCGGCGACACCAACTTCATGCCGGTCGTCGGCCACACCAAGGTGCTGCCGCAGCTGCTCGCCGACACCCGGAAGATGCTGGCCGACGCCTGGCCGGCCACCATCTGATCCTTCGGCTCCCCGCCGGGGACCCGGGTCAGGCGTCGTAGACGTCGGCCTTCTTCGGGCCCGGGTCCTGGACGCCGCCGCTGAGGAACAGCGCGCGGTTGGTGAAGCGCTCCGTGTCGACGTTGTGCTCGTCGAGGACCTTGATGGTCGCGGCGTGGACGGCGCGGAGCACCGGCGTCGCCATGCGGATGGCGTCGTCGGCCATGAAGCGGTTCTTCCACAGCGGCCCGGCCCAGACGTGCCGCAGGCCGAACGGCTCGGGCAGGCTCATCTTGCCGCCGAGGTATTCCAGTATCGGCGGGTACCAGGAGAGCGGGGCGCGGACCGCGAGCCGGACGATGTCGTTGGTCCCGAGCAGCGGCTGCTGGATCTCCTTCGTCTCCCAGAAGCGGACGGTCTTGGAGACCTCCTTGGTCTTCGCCTTCGGCTTCGTGGTGAAGAGGCCGTGCACGGGGCCGAGCGCGTGGCCGGCGACCTCGATCCGGAGCGTGTCGTGCAGCGAGGTGACGGTCACCATCATCGTGAGGACCAGGTTCCCGCCCCAGAGCGTGAACTGCACGCCGAGGTAGTGCCGGTTGCCCGCGTCGAACTGCTGGTCGTTGCAGATGCGCTGTATCTCGTGCGGCTTGACCTGGAAGTGGACGATGTTGTCGCCCTCCGGGCGGGCGACCTCGTCGGCGCCCTCGCCGACCGGGGAGACGATCCAGTGCTTGACGGTCGGCTTCGGGAAGCCGGTCTTCAGGGCGCCGCGCTCCAGGAGTGCCAGCTCGTCGTGGATCCTGCGGATGACGTCCCAGGCGCGGAAGGCGTGCATCTCCCGGCCGGGCTGGGGGACCAGCGCCTCGGCGAGCGACCAGCTGCCCCAGCGGGTGCCGAGGCCGAGGATCCCCTTGGTGCCGGCGTAGAAGACAATGTTGGACTGCTGCTCCGCGGAGAGCTTCTCCAGGTTGACCCGGAGCGCCTCCGCCGACTTCTCGCCCGGGTCCTGGGGGACGGACTTGGGGACGTGGGGGCCGACCCCGCCGCCGCCGAGCAGGCCGGTCCAGCGCTCGCGCAGGTCGATGGCGGCGTTCAGGCAGATCCGGCTCGCGAGGTACCAGCCGACCACCGGGGCGACGACCATCGCGCGCAGGTAGTTCGGCAGGATCCCGTCGAAGGGCAGCTTGATCAGGACGAGCACGGCGAAGATCCCGGCCGCCCAGAGGAGGGCGGTGCCGAGGGCGCCGTGGCGCTTGTTGTCGGCACCCGCGACGAGACGGCGGAGCTGGATGACGCCGAGCCAGAGCAGCAGGCCGGGCAGGAAGAGGACGCCGCAGAAGAACGTGACCAGGGTCAGCTTGATGTCGCGCTGCCGGCGGAGGTGGGTGGCGGCCAGGCAGTGCTCGACGACGGGCTGCGGCTCGGCGCCGAAGGACTGGATGAGGGCCTTGCGGGCGCCGCCGAGCATCCGGACCTGCACCGCGCGGGAGAAGGCCTCGCCGAGGTCGGGGCTGAACAGCCCCCACTTCCCCTTCTTGACCGTGGTCTTGTAGAGGTCGTTGTCGGCTTCCTTGATGGTGTCCAGGGGGCTGTCCCGGTACGCGGCGGAGGCGAGCGCGTTCGTCGCCGCCGTACCACCGCCGGAGCCCTGGAGGGGAATCTGTGCCCCGGGTCCGAATCCGTCGATCGCCACTGCCGCCCCCATCGCGCGCGAGTACCTGTGCGGGCTGTTCCCAACTGCCGCGCCCCGCACACCTTCTGAGCTGGGCACCACAGCGTAACCGGGTACCGGCGGATGCGTCACCGCCTGTGGACATTGACGGCCGAATGACGTCCGCCCGGCAGTTGCCGGGCGGACGTGCGGTCCTGTCGCCGCGTCAACCGGGAGCCTTTTCAGGCCTGTTCGCGGATCCGCTCCGCCAGCTGCGGCGGCATCGGCTCGTGCCGGGCGTAGCTGCGGTCGAACCGTCCGGTGCCGTGCGACACCGAGCGCAGGTCGATCGCGTACCGCCCGATCTCGATCTCCGGCACCTCGGCCCGCACCAGGGTCCGGCCCGGGCCGGCCTGGTCGGTGCCGACGACCCGGCCGCGCCGCCCCGACAGGTCGCTCATGACCGGTCCCACGTACTCGTCGGGGACGAGGACCTCCACCTCGGCGACCGGTTCCAGGAGATGGACCGGTACGTCGGCGGCCGCCTCGCGCAGCGCGAGCGCGCCGGCCGTCTGGAAGGCCGCGTCGGAGGAGTCCACCGAGTGGGCCTTGCCGTCCCGCAGGGTGATCCGGATGTCGACGAGCGGGTAGCCGGCGGACACGCCCCGGGCCGCCTGGGCCCGTATCCCCTTCTCGACGGAGGGGACGAACTGGCGGGGGACGGCGCCGCCGACCACCTTGTCGACGAACTCGATGCCGCTCCCCGGGGGCAGCGGCTCCACCTCGATCTCGCAGATGGCGTACTGGCCGTGGCCGCCGGACTGCTTCACGTGCCGGCCCCGGCCCGCCGAGGGCGCGCCGAAGGTCTCCCGCAGCGCCACCTTGTACGGGACCGCGTCGACCTGCACCCCGTACCTGCCGCGGAGGCGCTCCAGGACGACGTCCTGGTGGGCCTCGCCGAGGCACCACAGCACGACCTGCTTGGTGTCCTGGTTCTGTTCGAGGCGCAGGGTCGGGTCCTCGGCGACCAGCCGGGCGAGGCCCTGGGACAGCCGGTCCTCGTCGGCCTTGCCGTGGGCCTCGACGGCGAGCGGGAGCAGGGGTTCCGGCATGCTCCACGGCTCGATGAGCAGCGGGTCGTCCTTGGCGGAGATCGTGTCGCCGGTCTCCGCGCGGCCGAGCCGGGCGACGCAGGCGAGGTCGCCCGCGATGCAGTGCGCCTGCGGGCGCTGCTGCTTGCCGAACGGGGAGGTCAGCCCGCCGATCCGCTCGTCGACATCGTGGTCCTCGTGCCCCCGGTCGGCGAGGCCGTGACCCGAGACGTGCACGGTCTCGTCGGGGCGCAGAGTGCCGGAGAAGACCCTGACCAGGGAGATCCGGCCCACGTAGGGGTCGGCCGCGGTCTTGACGACCTCGGCGACCAGCGGTCCTTCGGGGTCGCAGACGAGCGGGGGACGGGGCCGGCCGTCGGGGGTGGTGACGGCGGGCGGCTCGTGCTCCAGGGGAGAGGGGAAGCCGCCGGTGATCAGCTCCAGGAGTTCGAGGGTCCCGAGGCCCTGCGTGCCGCCGTCCGCGGCGGGCGCGGCCGCGAGCACGGGGTGGAAGGTGCCCCGGGCGACGGCCTTCTCCAGGTCGTCGACGAGCGTCTTCAGGTCGATCTCCTCGCCGCCCAGGTAGCGGTCCATGAGGGTCTCGTCCTCGCTCTCGGCGATGATCCCCTCGATGAGCCGGGCGCGGGCCTCCGCGATGAGCTCGCGCTGGCCCTCGTCGGGCGCGTCCTCCCGCCGTACCCCCGTGGAGTAGTCGAAGATCCGCTCCGAGAGCAGCCCGGCAAGACCGGTGGCGGGCGCGTGCCCGTCGGCGCCCTCGGGGCCGCGTACCGGCAGGTAGAGCGGCAGGACGGCGTCGGGGTCGTCGCGGCCGAAGAGGTCGGCGCAGACGGCGGTGAGTTCGGTGAAGTCGGTGCGGGCGGTGTCGAGGTGGGTGACGACGATGGCGCGGGGCATCCCGACGGCGGCGCACTCCTCCCAGATCATGCGGGTGGAGGCGGCGACGGCGTCGGCCTCCTGGGCGGCCGAGACGACGAAGAGGGCCGCGTCCGCGGCGCGCAGACCGGCCCTCAGCTCCCCGACGAAGTCGGCGTATCCGGGGGTGTCGAGCAGGTTGATCTTGTGGCCGTCCCAGCCGACCGGGACGAGGGACAGCTGTACGGAGCGGTGCTGGCGGTGCTCGATCTCGTCGTAGTCGGAGACGGTGGCGCCGTCCTCGACCCGGCCGGGCCGGTTGAGCGCCCCGGCGGTCTGCGCGAGGGCCTCGACGAGGGTCGTCTTGCCCGATCCGCTGTGGCCGACCAGCACCACGTTGCGCACGGCCTGGGGCCGGTCGGCCGTCGGAGCCCTGCCGGCGGCCCCGGCGGGTGTGTTCGCCTTGTCACCCATGATGTGTTCCTCCCGACTGCTCGCACGGTGCGGCGGGACGCGGGCGCGGGGGAGTGGTGTGTCGCGGTACGGCTCCTGCGGTGCCCGCGGTGGTCCTTCGAGCTTTGCACCGCCGCCGTGACGCGTCCATACGTCGTACACGCACGGGCCCCGCGGGGGACGCCGACGCGGCGGGGGCGGGTGCCCGCCACGTCGGCGTGACGCGCGTGGCTACGATGGGTGAGCCGGTGGTCGTAGGGGCCGCGCGGCCCACCGAACCTCGGGAAGGCCATGCTGAACAAGTACGCGCGTGCCTTTTTCACGCGTGTCCTCACACCGTTCGCCGCGTTTCTGCTCCGCCGGGGCGTCAGCCCCGACGCCGTCACGCTCATCGGCACCGCGGGGGTGATGGCCGGTGCGCTGGTCTTCTTCCCCCGCGGCGAGTTCTTCTGGGGCACGATCGTCATCACCCTCTTCGTCTTCTCCGACCTCGTCGACGGCAACATGGCCCGGCAGGCGGGGATCTCCAGCCGGTGGGGCGCCTTCCTCGACTCGACCCTCGACCGGGTCGCCGACGGAGCGATCTTCGGCGGCTTCGCCCTCTGGTACGCGGGCAAGGGCGACGACAACGCCATGTGCGCGGTGGCCATCTTCTGCCTCGCCAGCGGCCAGGTCGTCTCGTACACGAAGGCCCGAGGCGAATCGATTGGCCTGCCGGTCGCCGTCAACGGACTGATCGAACGCGCCGAGCGGCTCGTCATCTCGCTGGTCGCCGCGGGTCTCGCCGGACTGCACGCCTTCGGCGTGCCCGGCATCCAGGTGCTGCTCCCGATCGCCCTGTGGATCGTGGCCGTCGGCAGCGCGGTGACCCTGGGACAGCGTGTCGTGACGGTACGGCGGGAATCGGCCGAGGCGGACGCCGCCGCGGCGGCCCAGGGGGGCGGGGCGGCATCATGAGCGAACTGAAGGACCGACTGAGCGACGGGCTGTACGGCCTCGGCTGGGCGACCGTGAAGAAGCTGCCCGAGCCGGTGGCGACCGGCCTCGGCCGCCGGATCGCCGACCTGACGTGGAAGCGGCGCGGCAAGAGCGTCCTGCGCCTCGAATCCAACCTCGCGCGCGTGGTGCCCGACGCCACGCCCGAGCGGCTCGCCGAGCTGTCCAAGGCCGGCATGCGCTCGTACATGCGGTACTGGATGGAGTCGTTCCGGCTGCCGACCTGGACCAAGGAGCGGGTCGATCAGGGCGTCGACATCAAGGGCGCCCACTACCTCAAGGAAGGCCTCGCCGCCGGCCGCGGGGTCGTCCTCGCCCTCCCGCACCTGGCCAACTGGGACCTCGCGGGCGTCTGGGTGACCCGCTCCCTCGGCATCCCCTTCACCACCGTCGCGGAGCGCCTCAAGCCGGAGACGCTCTACGACCGCTTCGTCGCCTACCGGGAATCCCTCGGCATGGAGGTCCTGCCGCACACCGGCGGCTCCGCCTTCGGCACCCTCGCGCGGCGCCTGCGGGCGGGCGGCCTCGTCTGCCTCGTCGCCGACCGCGACCTCTCCGCCTCCGGCATCGAGGTCTCCTTCTTCGGCGACACCGCCCGCATGCCCGCCGGCCCGGCCATACTCGCCCAGCAGACCGGCGCGCTCCTGCTGCCGGTGACCCTCTGGTACGACGACACGGCCGTCATGCGCGGCCGCATCCACCCGCCCATCGACGTACCCGAATCCGGCACCCGCACCGACAAGACCTCCGCGATGACCCAGCAGCTCGCCGACGCCTTCGCCGGCGGCATCGCCGACCACCCGGAGGACTGGCACATGCTGCAACGGCTGTGGCTCGCGGACTTGGAGGAACGCGGGGACGGGGCTGAGACCGGTGCCGGTGTCGGGGCTGAGACCGGTGCCAGGGCTGAAGCCGAGGCCGGAGCCGGGGTTGAAGCCGAGGTCGGTGCCGGGGCTGAGACCGGTTCCGGTGCCGGTGTCGGGGACGTGGCTTCGGGCGGCCAAGGAGTCCGGGCCGAGCGCGGGGTCCCGGCCGAGCGCGGCGAGGAGCGGCAGCCGTGAAGATCGGGATCGTCTGCCCGTACTCCTGGGACGTGCCGGGTGGCGTCCAGTTCCACATCCGCGACCTCGCCGAGCACCTCATCCGGCTCGGCCACGACGTCTCCGTGCTGGCACCCGCCGACGACGAGACGCCGCTCCCGCCGTACGTCGTCTCGGCCGGCCGGGCCGTTCCCGTGCCGTACAACGGCTCGGTGGCCCGACTCAACTTCGGGTTCCTCTCCGCCGCCCGGGTGCGCCGCTGGCTGCACGACGGCACCTTCGACGTCGTCCACATCCACGAGCCGACGTCGCCCTCCCTGGGACTGCTCACCTGCTGGGCGGCCCAGGGACCGATCGTGGCCACCTTCCACACCTCGAACCCGCGCTCGCGCGCCATGATCGCCGCGTACCCGATCCTCCAGCCCGCCCTGGAGAAGATCAGCGCGCGCATCGCCGTCAGCGAGTACGCGCGCCGCACGCTCGTCGAGCACCTCGGCGGCGACGCCGTCCTCATCCCCAACGGCGTCGACGTGGACTTCTTCGCCCGCGCCGAACCGAAGAAGGAGTGGCAGGGCGAGACCCTCGGCTTCATCGGCCGGATCGACGAACCGAGGAAGGGCCTGCCCGTCCTCATGCGGGCCCTGCCCCGCATCCTCACCGAACGCCCCGGGACCCGGCTCCTCGTCGCCGGGCGCGGCGACGAGGAGGAGGCCGTGGCGTCGCTGCCGGCCGAGATGCGCTCCCGCGTGGAGTTCCTCGGCATGGTCAGCGACGAGGACAAGGCGCGGCTCCTGCGCAGCGTCGACGTGTACGTGGCGCCCAACACCGGCGGCGAGAGCTTCGGCATCATCCTCGTCGAAGCCATGTCGGCCGGTGCGCCCGTCCTCGCCGCCGACCTCGACGCGTTCGCCCAGGTCCTCGACCAGGGCGGGGCCGGCGAGCTCTTCGCCAACGAGGACGCCGACGCGCTGGCCTCCGCCGCGATCCGGCTCCTCGGCGACGCGCCGCGGCGGGCCGAGCTCAGTGCGCGTGGCTCGGCCCACGTCCGCCGGTTCGACTGGTCCACCGTCGGGGCGGACATCCTCGCCGTCTACGAGACCGTCGCCGACGGGGCCGCCGCCGTCGACACCGACGAACGCCTCGGCCTCCGCGCCCGCCTGGGCCTCTGACCCCGCCCCGGCACCCCGCGGGGGCCCCGCCCCGCCCACTCCCGTTGTGGGCGGGGCACCCGGCGCACCCCACCCCACCCCACCCCACCCCACCCCGCCCCGTTGTGGGCATCCGTCCCGCTGAGGCGGTGCCCACCCTCGCCGCTCCCGCCCCCCGCCGCGCGGGCTGCGCCCGCCGCCCTCCCCCTCCCCGTGTGGGCATTCGCTTCGCTGGTGCGGGCCCACCCCGCCGTTCCCGCCACCCTTCGTCGCGGCCTTCGCTCCGCTGAGGGCGGTGCCCCCGCCCGTTGTGGGCAATCGTCCGCCTGGGGCGGGACGGGTGGGCACAACGGACGGAGCCCCTTGCCGGGCCTAGGCTTCCGCGCCTGAACCGCACCCCGTTGTGCGACGCCGTATGGGTGCGGGTAGGTGCAGGGGGCGGGGGCGCCGCCGAGGGCGCCGTCCCGTGTGCCCACCCGTCCCGCCCTGGGGGTCCCCCCGGACGAAGTCTGGGGGAGGGACGATTGCCCACACGGGGCGGGGGGGCAGGGCGGCGGGCGGGCGGCGGGCGCAGCCCGCACGGCGGGTGGCGGGGGTCGAGGCGCGGGCCACACGGCAGTGGGCGGCGAGCGGTGGCCCGGTGCGCGTGCCCACGCGGCGACGGGTGACGGTGGTGCGTGGGGTCCACGCGGCGACGGGTGACGGTGGTGTGCGGGCTCAGTCGGTGGTGGGCGGTATCGCGCGGCGGGGCGCGGATGGGGGCGGGGGCGGTGTGGGGTGGGGTGGGGTTGGGGAGGGTGGGGGGATGGGGATGATCGAGAGGGTCGAGTTGGGGGAGTTGACGAGGCCGGGGGAGGAGTGGGGAGGGCTGCACGCGCGGGTGGAGCCGGTGCTGGGCTACGTGGTGCGGCACGCAGGCGTGCGGGTGCTGTTCGACACGGGCGTGGGCGAGGGCTCGCCGGAGACGGACGCGCACTACCGGCCGGTGCGGCGCGGCCTGCCCGTGGGTCCCGAGGACGTGGACCTGGTGGTGAACTGCCATCTGCACTTCGATCACATCGGCGGCAATCAGAGGTTCCCGGAGACGCCGGTCCTGGTGCAACGGAAGGAGCTGGCGGCGGCGCGGGCGGGCGGGTACACGGTGGACTCGCTGCTGGACGGGGTGCGGTACGAGGAGCTGGACGGGGAGCACGAGATCGCGCCGGGGGTGGTGGTCGTGCCGACGCCGGGGCACACGGAGGGGCACCAGTCGCTCGTGGTGGACCACGGGGAGCGGGTGACGGTCCTGGCGGGCCAGGCGTACGACTTCGCGGCGGAGTTCGGCACGCCGTACCGCCCGTGGCTGGACCGGCTGGGGGAGCTGGCGGCGGGGCGCCCGGTGCGTGTCCTGTTCGCCCATGACCGTGACCTTTGGGAAGGGACACTGCCGCGGCCCCGGTAGCCTGTGCGCCCGTGACCGAAACCCTGATCTGGACCGTCGTGGCGCTGATTCTCATCGGCGTCTATCTCAGCTGGACCGCCGGACGCCTCGACCGGCTGCACTCCCGCATCGACGCGGCCCGCGCGGCCCTGGACGCGCAGTTGCTGCGCCGGGCCTCGGTCACCCAGGAGCTCGCGACGTCGGGTGTCCTCGATCCGGCCGCGTCGATCGTGCTGTACGAGGCCGCGCACGCGGCCCGGCAGGCCGAGGAGGATCACCGGGAGGTCGCCGAGAGCGAGCTGAGCCAGGCGCTGCGGGCGGTGTTCGGCGAGCCCGAGCAGGTGGAGCTCGTACGGGCGGCGCCCGGTGGCGAGGAGGCGGCGGGGGAGCTCGCGCAGGCGGTGCGCCGGGTGCCGATGGCCCGCCGTTTCCACAACGACGCGGTGCGGGCGGCCCGTGCGCTGCGCCGCCACCGCAAGGTCCGCTGGTTCCGGCTCGCAGGCCACGCCCCGTTCCCGCTGGCCTTCGAAATGGATGACGAGCCGCCGGTGGCCCTTGCCGATCGTCCGGCCTGACGGCCCGTAACCTGCGAAAACGATCCACCGGATCCACATTGGCCCTTGCTGTGGACCGCAGGTGGACTGTTTCCTCACTCTTGTCGTCAATCGCTGTTGTCACGAGTGAGGTACTTGTGTCCACCACGCCTTCCCCCTCCCCCCAGTCCCCCGAGACCGGCACCGCCCGTGTGAAGCGCGGCATGGCCGAGCAGCTCAAGGGCGGCGTGATCATGGACGTGGTCAACGCCGAGCAGGCGAAGATCGCCGAGGACGCCGGCGCCGTGGCCGTCATGGCCCTGGAGCGGGTCCCCGCGGACATCCGCAAGGACGGCGGCGTGGCCCGCATGTCCGACCCGAACATGATCGAAGAGATCATCGGCGCGGTGTCCATCCCGGTCATGGCCAAGTCCCGCATCGGTCACTTCGTCGAGGCCCAGGTCCTCCAGTCCCTCGGCGTCGACTACATCGACGAGTCCGAGGTCCTGACCCCGGCCGACGAGGTCAACCACTCCGACAAGTGGGCCTTCACGACCCCCTTCGTCTGTGGCGCCACCAACCTGGGCGAGGCCCTGCGCCGCATCGCCGAGGGCGCGGCCATGATCCGCTCCAAGGGCGAGGCCGGCACCGGCAACGTCGTCGAGGCCGTCCGCCACCTGCGCCAGATCAAGAACGAGATCGCCAAGCTGCGCGGCTTCGACAACAACGAGCTGTTCGCCGCCGCCAAGGAGCTGCGCGCCCCGTACGAGCTCGTCAAGGAGGTCGCCGAGCTCGGCAAGCTGCCGGTCGTGCTGTTCTCCGCCGGTGGCGTCGCCACCCCGGCCGACGCCGCGCTCATGCGCCAGCTCGGCGCCGAGGGCGTCTTCGTCGGCTCCGGCATCTTCAAGTCGGGCGACCCGGCCAAGCGCGCCGCCGCCATCGTGAAGGCCACCACCTTCTACGACGACCCGAAGATCATCGCGGACGCCTCCCGCAACCTGGGCGAGGCCATGGTCGGCATCAACTGCGACACCCTCCCCGAGTCCGAGCGCTACGCCAACCGGGGCTGGTAAGCACCGATGAACGCCTCTCCCGTGATTGGTGTCCTGGCTCTCCAGGGCGACGTACGGGAGCACCTGATCGCCCTGGCCGCGGCTGACGCCGTGGCCAGGCCGGTGAGGCGCCCCGAGGAGCTCGCCGAGGTCGACGGCCTGGTCATCCCCGGTGGTGAGTCCACCACCATCTCCAAGCTGGCCGCGCTCTTCGGCCTCATGGAGCCGCTCCGCGAGCGCATCGCCGCGGGCATGCCGGTCTACGGCACCTGCGCCGGTCTGATCATGCTGGCCGACAAGATCCTCGACCCGCGTTCGGGCCAGGAGACCTTCGGCGGCATCGACATGATCGTCCGCCGCAACGCCTTCGGGCGTCAGAACGAGTCGTTCGAGGCCGGCGTCACCGTCACGGGCATCGAGGACGGCCCCGTCGAGGGCGTCTTCATCCGCGCCCCGTGGGTCGAGTCCGTCGGTGCCGAGGTCGAGGTCCTGGCCGAGCACGGCGGTCACATCGTCGCCGTACGGCAGGGCAACGCCCTCGCGACCTCGTTCCACCCCGAGCTCACGGGGGATCACCGGATTCACGCCCTGTTCGTCGACATGGTGCGCGCTTCGGGCTGATCCGATCCCGGTAGGATCTCTGGGGTTCGTTCAGAAATGGGTTACGCGAAGGAGACAGGCAGATGTCCGGCCACTCTAAATGGGCTACGACGAAGCACAAGAAGGCCGTGATCGACGCCAAGCGCGGCAAGCTCTTCGCGAAGCTGATCAAGAACATCGAGGTCGCGGCCCGCACCGGTGGCGCCGACCTCGACGGCAACCCGACGCTCTTCGACGCCGTCCAGAAGGCGAAGAAGCAGTCGGTCCCGAACAAGAACATCGACTCCGCGCTCAAGCGCGGTGCGGGTCTCGAGGCCGGCGGTGCCGACTACGCGACGATCATGTACGAGGGCTACGGTCCGAACGGTGTCGCGGTGCTCATCGAGTGCCTCACCGACAACCGCAACCGCGCCGCCTCGGACGTGCGCGTGGCCATGACCCGCAACGGCGGCTCGATGGCCGACCCGGGCTCGGTCTCGTACCTGTTCAACCGCAAGGGCGTCATCGTGCTCCCCAAGGGCGAGCTGTCCGAGGACGACGTGCTGGAGTCGGTGCTCGAGGCCGGCGCCGAAGAGGTCAACGACCTCGGCGAGTCGTTCGAGATCATCAGCGAGTCCACCGACCTGGTCGCGGTCCGTACCGCCCTCCAGGAGGCCGGCATCGACTACGACTCCGCCGAGTCGAGCTTCGTTCCGACGATGCAGGTCGAGCTCGACGAAGAGGGCGCGCGCAAGATGTTCAAGCTGATCGACGCGCTGGAGGACAGCGACGACGTGCAGAACGTCTTCGCCAACTTCGACGTCAGCGACGAGGTCATGGCCAAGGTCGACGCCTGATCGCGGTCTTTCCGAACAGCGGGCCGACGGGACACATCCCGTCGGCCCGCCGGGGGGTGAGGGGCCCCCCCAAACCAGCAAAAAAACACATGAGGAAACGGGGGGTGGGCCCCCAGCCCGGACACG
>NZ_JBHJQI010000167.1:0-18462 GCF_042262805.1 Streptomyces sp. NPDC056361 | reverse complement strand
GGACGACACCGGGCCGGCCCCCTCCTGCGTCGGTCCGTGCCGGACTCCGGCGTTCGCCCCGGCCGGGCCTCCCGCGGTCCCGCCTGACAAGACTGCGGCCGTGAGGTGCAATGGTCGTGGGAGGCGTCATGGACGTGGCTGCGGAACTAGAACGCGCCCGGGACGCCTTCGCTCGCCAGGCGTGGTCGGAGGCCTACACCGGGTTCTCGGACGCCGACGACGAACAGCCGCTGGGGCCCGACGACCTCGTGCGGCTTGCCACCGTCGCCTATCTGGTCGGACGCGACGCGGAGTGCGCCGCGGCGACCGAGCGGGCGCATCAGGCGTACCTGAGCATCGGCCGGACGGCGTCGGCGGTGCGGTGCGCCTTCTGGCTGGCCGTGCCGCTGCTCCTGCGGGGTGAGACGGCCCGGGGCGGCGGCTGGCTCGCCCGGGCGCGACGGCTCCTCGACGACGGCGGGATCGATTGCGTGGAACAGGGCTATCTGCTGTTCCCGGAAGGGATGCGGCTCGTCCACAAGGACCCCGCGACGGCGCGGGCCACCTTCGGCGAGGCCGCCGCGATGGGGGAACGCTTCGGGGACCCGGACCTGGTGGCCCTGGCCCGGCACGGCCAGGGCCGGGCCCTGATCGCCGGCGGCGACCCCTCGGCCGGGGTGGCGCTGCTCGACGAGACCATGGTCGCGGTCGCGTCCGGCGAGCTGTCGCCCCTGGTGACCGGGATGATCTACTGCAGCACGATCGAGGCCTGTCAGGAGATCTTCGACCTGCGCCGCGCGCAGGAGTGGACGGCGGCGCTGTCCGACTGGTGCGCGGCCCAGCCGGATCTCGTGCCCTACCGCGGTCAGTGCCTGGTCCACCGCTCCCAGGTCCTCCAGACACGCGGGGCGTGGCCGGACGCGCTGGAGGAGGCGCGGCGGGCCTGCGAACGGCTCTCCGAGCCGCTGAATCGGCCGGCGCTCGGCATGGCCCTTTACCAGCAGGCCGAGCTGCACCGGGTACGCGGCGCGTTCGCCGACGCGGAGGAGGGCTACCGGCAGGCCGGCGAGTGCGGTCACCGGACACAGCCCGGGCTCGCGCAGTTGTGGATGGCCCAGGGGCGGGTCGACGAGGCCGTCGCGGCGATCCGGGGTGCGGCGGACGAGAGGCGGGACCGGCTGGGCCGGGCGAGGGTACTGACCGCGTACGTGGAGATCGTGCTGGCCGCCGGCGACGTGCCCGGGGCACGGGCCGCCTCGGAGGAGCTGTCGTGGATCGCCGACGACACCGGTGCCCCGCTGTTGTGCGCCGTCTCCGCCCATGCGCGCGGGGCGGTGCTCCTGGCCGAGGACGACGCCGCGGCCGCGCTCGACGTCCTGCTGGACGCCTGCCGCACTTGGGGTGAGCTGGAGGCCCCGTACGACCGCGCGCGTTCCATCGTGCTGCTGGGCCTCGCACGGCGGCGGCTGGGCGACGTGGGCACGGCTCGGCTGGAACTGGACGTGGCGCGTCAGGTGTTCCGGCGGCTCGGTGCCACCCCGGACCTGGCCTGGCTCGACGCGCTGACCCACGACCGGCCACGGGCCGGTGTCGGCCTCAGCCCGCGGGAGACCGAGGTGCTGCGCCTCGTCGCCACCGGCCGGACCAACCACGCCATCGCTGAGGAGCTGGTCCTCAGCGAGAAGACGGTGGCCCGCCATCTGAGCAACATCTTCGCCAAACTCGGCCTCACCTCCAGATCCGCGGCCACGGCTTACGCCTACGAGCACGACCTGGTGGGCCGGGGCAGGTAGCGCGGCACGGCTCTCCGATAGCGCCGGTACTCGGCGCCGAACGCGTCGTCGAGCGCGCGCTCCTCGCGCAACACCTCCCCGTGCATCCACGCGGCGACCGGCAGGTACGACGCGAGCACCCAGCCCCAGCCGCCGGCCACTGCCGCGCTGAGGTGCAGCAGAGCCCAGCCGACGTACATGGGGTTCCGTGTGGCGGCGTACGGCCCCGTCACCACGAGCAGGTCCGGATCGGCGAGGGCAGTGGTACGGGCTGCCCGCATCGCACGCGCGATCCGCCACGCGCCCGCGGCGAACAGCGGCAGGCCCACGAGACGGTGCGCGGACACCGGTCCCGGCAGCGGCCAGGGGCGGGTGCGCTGGAGCACCGCGCCGACGGCGAGGCCCAGCAGATGTGCCTCGGGCACCGGCACATTGGACAGAAATACCCATCGCCGGCGCGCCGTGGGATTGGGGTGTTCTCCCGAAGCTGTCACGGCTCCCACGTTCCTAGTATCGATGACACGGAACGAACGAGGAGGCCGACGATGAACCCCACCGACAGGACGGAACACATCGAGACGGTCGTCATCGGAGCCGGGCAGGCGGGGCTCGCCACCGGGTACCACCTCGCCCGGCGCGGCCGGCCGTTCGTGGTCCTGGACGGGAACGCCCGGGTCGGCGACAACTGGCGGTGCCACTGGGACTCGCTGCGGCTGTTCAGCCCGGCGAAGGTCGCCTCGCTGCCCGGGATGCGCTTCCCGGCGCCGCCGATGTCCTTTCCCGCCAAGGACGAGATGGCCGACTTCCTGGAGACGTACGCCGAGACCTTCCACCTGCCCGTACGCGCCGGCGAGCGCGTCACCCGGGTGGGCCGGGAGGACGGCAAGTACGTCGTGGCGACGGGCACGACGACCTACGTGTGCGACCACGTCGTCGTCGCCTCCGGCACGTTCGGCCGGACCCCGTACGTCCCCGGCTTCGCCGACGCGCTCGACCCGCGCATCATGCAACTGCACTCCAGCGCGTACAGGAACCCGGCGCAGCTGCGGCCCGGCGGCGTCCTTGTGGTCGGCGCCTCGCACTCCGGCGGGGACATCGCGTACGAGGTGGGCTCGGCCGGACACCCGACCGTGCTCAGCGGCACGATCCACGGCGAGATCCCGTTCGACATCGAGGGCGGGCCGGCGCACACGATCTTCCCGGTGCTGTGGTTCCTGGCGCAGCACGTGCTGACCCTGCGCACGCCGCTCGGCCGCAGGATGCGACCCGACGTCCGCGCCCACGGCGGGCCGCTGATCCGCGTCAAGCGGGCGGACCTCACGCGCGTCGGCGTCGAGCTGGCGCCGGAGCGGACCACCGGCGTGAGCGGCGGCCTCCCGGTTCTCGACGGCGGACGCGTTCTCGACGTCGCGAACGTCGTCTGGTGCACCGGCTTCCGGCAGGACTTCTCCTGGATCGACCTCCCTGTCACCGGCGAGGACGGCTGGCCGCTGGAACGGCGCGGCGTGGTGGCCTCGTCGCCGGGGCTGTACTTCGTCGGCCTGGCCTTCCAGTACGCCTTCGCGTCGATGCTCATCGGCGGTGCGGGCCGGGACGCGGAGCATGTGGTGGACCACCTGGTGAAGAAGCTCGCCGGAGACGCCGCCAGCCGTGGTCGGGCCGGGGCGAAGGTCCCCGCCTAGCGCCCCAGGACGGCCATCGTGGACACGACGACACGGCGGCGGCTGGTGCGCCGGCACCTGGCCCGCGCCCGGCGGCACGGGGCCGAGGGCCGGTACGCCGAGGCCGAGGGCGACCTGCGCGCGGCCCTGCGGCTGGCCCGCACCGCGGCCGGCCCCGTCTCCGCCGAGGCGGCCGAGGCGGCGTCTGCCCTGGGCATTCTGCTCGAAGCGCTGGGCCGGCCCACCGAGGCGGAGGAGATCCTGCTCTTCGCGGTGCATCTCTACGAACGGGCCTACGGCCCCGATGATCCCCGCCTCACTCCGCCGCTGAACGCCCTGGGCGCCGTCCGGCAGCGGCGCGGCGACCTCGCCGGAGCGGAACGGCTCTACGCACGGGTTGTGGGCATCGCGACCGGCACGGCGGCCCGCCCCGTAAGACAGACCGCCCCGTACGGCGGCCCGACGTGCCTGCGCACCCGTACGGGATTCCCGTGTCTGTGCGGGTGGCGCGACGGTGGCGCGGTCCGGCGTGGTCCTGGCGCTCACTCCTTCGGGTGAGATCGCCCGGGTGTGTTCCATGGCGGACCGCACGGTCGGCAGAATCGACGCGGCCACAGGGGCGGACCTGTGGGCCGCAGGGCCTTCGGGCGCTGTCGGGGCTCGGGAAGGGCCGTGCATGATCCGTACCAGGTCGTTGCTCGCCGATGGCTCCCGGCTCCGCCGGCTGGCCCCGCTCGCCCTGCCGTCCGCTTGGGGTGCGGTGGCGGTGGCGTGGAAGTTCTGGTGTCCGCTGGCGCGGCAGCCGGGACTGCCGACGAGGATCGCCACGAGCGTCGTCTTCCTGACCGTGGGCACCGGCCTGGTCGTGGGACTCCGGCGGGGGCTCGCCCGCGAGTTGGCCCGGGTGCGGGCCGTCGCGGCCGCCACCCAGCGCGTGCTGCTGCGCCCGCCGCCCGACCGGCTGGACGGACTGTCGCTGGCCGCGGGGCAGTTGTCCGCCACCCGGGGCGCGTCCGTGGGCGGCGATCTGTACGAGGCGGTGGCCACGCCCCAGGGCGTGCGGATCCTCATCGGAGACGTCAGGGGCCACGGCCTCGCGGCGCTCGGCGCGGTGGTGGCGGTGCTCGGCAGTTTCCGCGAGGCCGCCCATGACGAGCCCGAACTCGGCGGAGTGCTGCGGAGGTTGGAGCGGGCCCTCGAACGGCACCTGAGGGAGCGGGCGCGGGACGAGCATCCGGCGCGGGCCGGTTCGGAGCCGCGGCATCCGGCGGCGGAGGAGTTCGTGACGCTGCTGCTCCTGGAGGTCGGGTCCGACGGGCGGCTCTCCGTGTTCAACTGCGGTCATCCGGGCCCGTACCGCCTCGGCCGGCGGGTGGAGCGGCTTCCGGTGGGCGATCCGCTGCCGCCGCTCGGGGTGCTTCCGCTGCCCGCCGTCCTCGTGCCGTACGCGGCGGCCCGGCTGCTGCCCGGCGAGACGCTGGTCCTGCACACCGACGGTGCCGAGGAGGCCCGCGACCACCGGGGGCGGTTCTTCGCACTCGAACCAGCCCTGGTGGGACCCGCCGGCGAGACGCCCGCTGCCCTGGTCAGGCGGGTCCACGCGGCCCTCCTCGACCACACGGGCGGCCGACTGGCCGACGACGTCGCGCTGCTCGTCGTGCGCAACGACCGTGTCCGGGTACCGGCGCAGCCCGCCGAACCCGGGCTGCGCCGCTCCCGGCCTGCGCCCTCCCCGCACTGCTGAGCGGTAGGCCGCGGGGCCGGCGACGCCCGCCCTGCCACGGAGTGTCGGGCAGATCAGCGGGGCGGGCGACGCTGACCGGGCCGCCGCACTGTTCGAGGGGGAGCCGGCGGCCCGGTCTTCGCCTTGCGGCGAGAAGCACAGTCAACCGGGGGCGGGACGGGCGCGGCAGAGCACGCGGGCCTGTGGAACGGGTACTTCGTTCACACCCCGTGCGAAACCGGTCCGTGCGAGTCCGGGCCGTATGAGTCCGGACTGTGCGAGTCCGGGCCGTATGAGTCCGGACTGTGCGAGACCGGGCCGTATGAGTCCGGGCCGTGCGACACCGGGCCGTGCGACACCGGACCAGGCGATGGCGGCCCGGGTGAAGTGGGCCCGGGTGAAGTCGGCTCATACGAAAACAACCCGTACGCGGTTGACCCGTATGAATTCGGCCACCTGTGGGCCCGGGCGGCCCTAGGGTGTGTGCACCGAGTCACCGGAGGGGCCATGCAGCCCAACACCCTGCTCGACGCCCTGCTGGACGAGGCGGGCGTCTCCCATGCCGGTCTGGCCGCCCGGGTGAACCGGGCCGGCCGGGCCAGGGGTCTCGCCCTGCGCTACGAACACACGGCCGTGGCGCGCTGGTTGAAGGGGCAGCGGCCGCGCGGCCAGGTGCCGGACCTGCTCTGCGAGGTGCTGGCCGCACGGCTGCACCGGCAGGTGACGCTGGACGACATCGGGCTCGGGGTGCCGGGCGGGCCGCCGCCGGCGCTGGGCGCGCCGCTGTCCGGGTTCGTGGAGCGGGCGCCGGCGCTGTGGCGCTCCGACGAGCAGCGGCGGCCGCACACGCTGGGGGCGCAGGCCGTGACGGGTACGCCCGCGGTGCTGCCGGTGTGGGAGTGGGAGAACCCGCCGGAGGACGCGGACGTGTCCCGCGACGGGCGGGGGGCGAGGGTGTCGGCGGCCGACATCTCCGTGCTGAGCGCGGCCCGTTCGCACTACGAGCAGATGTACCGGAGGGCCGGGGGCATCGCGACCCGGGCCCGGATCGTCGGCTTCCTCACGGCGGAGGCCGCGCCGCTGCTGCGGGGCGCGTACAGCGACCCCCTCGGGCGGCAGCTGCACCGGGCGACCGGCGGTCTGGTCGCGGTGGCCGGAATCTGCGCGTACGACGCGGACGCGCACGGTCTCGCCCAGCGCTACTTCCACCAGGCGCTGCGGCTCGCGAAGGCCAGTGGGGACCGGGGCCTCGGCGCGTACGTGATCGCGCTGCTCGTCAACCAGGCGCTGTTCATGGCGGAGTACCGGCAGGCGGTGGCGTTCGCCGAGGCGGCGCTGCGGGCCGCGGGGCGGCAGATCACGCCCGCGCTCGCCGCGGACCTGACGGCGATGCAGGCGAAGGCTTACGCGCACCTGGGTGACGGGACGGCCGCGCTGGCCTGCATCCGGCGGGCGGAGGCGGCGGCGGAGCGGATCAGCCCGGGGGAGGAGCCGGCCGAGACGGGGTACGTCCAGCCGGGCTTCGTCAACGTGCAGGTCGCCGAGGCCCTGCTCAGCCTGGGGGACCTTCCGGCGGCGCACGAGCATGCCTCGGCCGCGGTCGGGACGCCCTCGCACGACCGGGGCCGGGTGCACCGGCTGGCGATGCTGTGCCAGATCGAGCTGCGGCAGGGGGAGGCGGACGGGGCGGCGCGCACGGCGGTCGAGATGACGGAGCGGGCGCGGGGGATGGAGTCGAGGCGGCTGCGGGACCGGCTGAGCCAGGTGCGGGAGCATCTCCTCGCGAGCGGCGGGCACGACGCGCAGGAGGCGGCGGCGCTGATCGAAGGGGCGCTGCGCGTTCCCCTGTGACCCTTCAACTGCTGCGATATTGCCACCAAACGAGCACCGACCAGTCGGAAGGTGGCAAGAACGTGCAGTGGACGAAACTGAGCGAACGCTCTGTGTATGAGAATCGCTGGTTCCGGGTGAACCTCGCGGACGTCGAACTCCCGGACGGCCGCCACCTCGACCACTATCTGATCCGGCTCCGTCCGGTCGCCGTCGCGACCGCCGTCAACGACGCGGACGAAGTCCTGATGCTCTGGCGCCACCGCTTCATCACCGACAGCTGGGGCTGGGAGCTGGCCGCCGGCGTCGTCGAGGACGGCGAGGACATCGAGGCCGCCGCCGCCCGCGAGATGGAGGAGGAGACCGGCTGGCGGCCGGGGCCGCTGCGCCACCTCCTCACCGTCGAGCCCTCCAACGGCCTCAGCGACGCCCGCCACCACCTCTACTGGGCGGAGCGGGCCACCTACACCGGACCGCCCGAGGACGCGTTCGAGTCCTCGCGGCGGGCCTGGGTCCCGCTGAAGCAGATACCCGACATGATCACGCGGGGCGAGATCCCGGCCGCCAACATGGCCGCCGGGCTGCTGATGCTCCACCACCTGCGCCTCGGCTGAGCCTTTCCGAGGGGCCGGACGAAAGGCCGGACGGCCCGTACCTGTGCGGGTGTACGGGCCGTCCGGGGTTCGGGGGAGCGGTCAGGAGTACGGGTAGAAGCCCGAGCCCGTCTTCCGGCCGAGCCGGCCCGCGTCCACCATGCGCTGGAGCAGCGGGGGAGCGGCGTACAGCGGCTCCTTGAACTCGGAGTACATGGAGTCGGCGATCGACGCGATCGTGTCCAGACCGATCAGGTCGGAGAGCTTCAGCGGGCCCATCGGGTGGGCGCAGCCGAACTCCATGCCGTTGTCGATGTCGTCGCGGCTCGCGATGCCCGACTCGAACATCCGGATCGCGGAGAGCAGGTACGGCACGAGGAGGGCGTTGACCACGAAGCCGGAGCGGTCCTGCGCGCGGATCGCGTGCTTGCCGAGCGCCTTCTCCGCGAAGGCCTGGGCGCGGCTGATCGTGCCCTCGGAGGTGGTGAGGGCCGGGATCAGCTCGACGAGCTTCTGCACCGGGGCCGGGTTGAAGAAGTGGATGCCGATGACCTGGTCGGGGCGGGAGGTCGCCACGGCCAGCTTCACCAGCGGGATGGAGGAGGTGTTCGAGGCCAGGATGGCGTCCGGCCGGGTCATGACCTGGTCGAGCACCTGGAAGATCTCGGTCTTGACCTGCTCGTTCTCCACGACCGCCTCGATGACGAGGTCGCGGTCGGCGAACTCGCCCAGGTCGGTGGTGAAGCTGAGGCGCGCCAGCGTCGCGTCCCGCTCCTCTTCGCTGATCTTGCCGCGTTCGGCGGCCTTCGCCAGCGAGTTGTAGAGCCGCGTGCGGCCGATCTCCAGCGCCTCGCCGGTGGTCTCGGCGACCTTCACCTCGAGCCCGCTCCGGGCACACACCTCTGCGATGCCCGCGCCCATCTGGCCGCAGCCCACCACTCCGACGCGCTCAATGTCGGCCATGGAGTCCGTCACCTCGTGCCTTTCGCTCTTCTCTGGCGGCGGGCCGCCGTGTGATTCCGGTGCGTCCGCCTCGACCCCCACGACGTTACCGCTCATTAACCGATGATCGATCGTCCGGGGCGGGCATGCTGTCCGGGTGCGTGTGACGTATCCGACAGAAGAGGGGTACAAGTGTCGCCTATCGGCAGAAGAGGGTTCGTGACCGGTGCCACCGGGACGGCGCTCGCCGTGACGGGAGCGACAGGGGCGGGACCGGCCGGCGCGACGGCGACGACCGGCGCCCCGCCGACGGCCGCGGACGCGCCGCCGTCGGACGCCACGCCGTCGGACGCCACGTCGCCGGTGCGGCGGAGACCGCACCGGCGGCGCGAGTTCCGCGGCATGTGGCTGGCGACGGTCGCCAACCGCGACTGGCCCTCGCGTGCCGGGCTGACCGCGGAGGAGCAGCGGGCCGAGCTCCTCGCCCATCTCGACGCGGCGGTGGCGCGCCGCCTCAACACGGTCGTCCTCCAGGTCCGGCCGACCGCCGACGCGCTGTGGCCCTCGCCGTACGAGCCGTGGGCGCAGTGCCTCACCGGTACGCAGGGCCGCGACCCGGGCTGGGACCCCCTGGGCACGGCCGTCGACGAGGCCCATGCGCGGGGCCTTGAACTGCACGCCTGGTTCAACCCGTACCGGGTGGCGAACCACACCGACCCGGCCCGGCTCGTCGCCGGCCATCCGGCCCGGCTCCACCCGGAGTGGGTGCTGCCGTGCGGCGGGAAGCTGTACTACAACCCGGGCCTGCCCGAGGTCCGGAGCTTCGTCCAGGACGCGATGCTGGACGCGGTGCGGCGGTACGACGTCGACGCCGTGCACTGGGACGACTACTTCTACCCGTACCCGGTGGCCGGGCAGGTCTTCGCCGACGACGAGGCGTACGCGCGGTACGGCGGGGACTTCCCGGACAAGGCGTCCTGGCGGCGGAACAACACCGATCTGCTGGTCTCCGAGATGTCCGAACGGATCAAGGAGACCAAGCGGCACGTGGCCTTCGGAGTGAGCCCCTTCGGGGTCTGGCGCAACGCCGCCACCGACCCGGAGGGCTCGGACACCCGCGCCGGCGTCCAGACGTACGACGACCTGTACGCCGACACCCGGAAGTGGGTCCGGGAGGGCTGGCTGGACCACGTCGTGCCGCAGCTGTACTGGAACATCGGCCTGCCCGCCGCCGACTACGCGAAGCTGCTGCCGTGGTGGGACGCGGTGGTACGGGGGACCGGCGTCGGCCTGTACATCGGCGAGGCGCTCTACAAGGCGGGCGATCCCGCCCAGCCCGCCGCGTGGCAGGACCCGCGGGAGCTCTCACGCCACCTCGCGCTCGCCGCCGCGTATCCGACGGTCGGCGGCCACTGCTTCTTCGCGGCGAAGGAGGTCACGACGGACCGGATCGGGGCGATGGCCGCCGTGGTGGCCGACCACTACCCGACCCCGGTCCGTCCGCCGAAGGCGTGAGGGTTCAGCGGGCCCCTTCCTCCGGGTGGTGGCGTACGACGGTGTCGGGGCCCGGGGACATCAGGGCCTCGTGACCGTCGTCGTCGAACTTCACGCGGTACGGGGGGGTGCCGTTCTCCCCCAGTACCTGAAGGACCTCGGCCGTACGGTCGTGATGACCGACGGTCCGGCCGTGCACCAGCAGTTTGTCGCCCACGCTCGCCTGCATCGGGGTGACCTCCTCGCGACCGGGCTTGACCTGGTTGGGGCGTATCCCTGCCATTGTGTCCCGCTTTACCCCGATGCGTCATGTCAGCTCTTGGCCCGCTGGGTCACCGCGATGCAGACGAGGACGGCCACCGCGGCGACCGGGGCGGCCAGCGGCAGCGTCTCGCCGAGCAGGAAGACCGACCAGAAGAGGGTGAGCAGCGGCTGGGCGAGCTGGAGCTGGCTGGCCTTCGGGATGCCGATCGAGGCCATGCCCCGGTACCAGACGTAGAGGCCGAAGAAGGTGGAGCCGGCGGCGACCCAGACCAGGCCGATGACGCCGTGGGCGTTCAGGTGGACGGGTTCGACGGACAGCGCGACCGCGGAGGCCGCCACCATCGGCGGCAGGCAGAGGACCAGGGCCCAGCCGATGACCTGCCAGCCCGGCATGAGCCGCGCGAGCCGTCCGCCCTCGGTGTAGCCGGCCGCGCAGACCAGGAGCGCGCCGAACAGGTACAGGTCGCCCCGCGACAGGGCGCCGCCGCTCTCCTTGAGCGTGAACGCGATCACCACCACCGCGCCGGAGACGGCCGCGAACCAGAAGGTGCGGGACGGGCGCCGACCGGTCCGCAGCGCGGCGAAGGTCGCCGTGGTGAGCGGGAGCAGGCCCACCACGACGGCGGCGTGCGAGGTGGTGGAGGTCTGCAGGGCCAGCGTCGTCAGGAGCGGGAAGCCGACGACGACGCCGCCGGCGACCACGGCGAGGCCCGCCCAGTGGCGCCGGTCGGGCAGCGGCACCCGGCCGGCGAGCAGGAACGCGCCCGCGACGAGGGCGGCGAGGGTGGAGCGCACGGCCACCAGGGACCAGGGGCCGAAGCTCTCCAGGCCCCAGACGGTCGACGGGAAGGTGAGCGAGAACGACACCACGCCGAGGACGGCGAACAGGGTGCCGCGGCCGACCGGGTCGGCGCCCCCCGGGGCGGACGCGGCCGGGGCCGACGTGGGCGGGGTCGTCGAGGCGATCGGGCCGGTGGCGGTCTGCTCGGTGGCGGAGACCGCTATCGTCGCGGAGGCAGTAGCGCTATCCTTTGTTCTCATGCATGAGCGTAGCAGTGTGGCGGAACTGGCGAAATCCCTGCGAGCGGAACTCGACCGCTACTCGCCTGGTGAAAAACTGCCATCGAGTCGTGCCCTCGTCGAGCGGTACCGGGTCTCCCCGGTGACCGTCACCCGCGCCCTCGCCCAGCTCGCCGCCGAAGGGCTCGTGGTCACCCGCCCCGGCGCCGGCGCTTTCCGCGCCGAGCCCCGCACCCCCACGCCCGTCACCGGCGACACCTCCTGGCAGGAGGTGGCGCTCAGCGCCGACACCGCCACCGAACTCGTGCCCCGCGCGGTCGACGCCTCCGGCGTCCTCGTCACCCTCTCCGCGCCGCCGCCCGGCGTGATCGAGTTCAACGGCGGCTACCTCCACCCCTCCCTCCAGCCGCAGCAGGCCCTCGCCGCCGCCCTCGCCCGCGCCGGACGGCGCCCCGGCGCCTGGGGCAGGCCGCCCACCGACGGCCTGCCCGAGCTGCGCGAGTGGTTCGCCCGAGAGATCGGCGGCAGCGTCACGGCGGCCGAGGTCCTCATCACCGCCGGCGGCCAGTCCGCCATCACCACCGCCCTGCGCGCCCTCGCCCCGCCCGGCACCCCCGTCCTCGTCGAGTCGCCCACCTACCCGGGCATGCTCGCCGTCGCCCGCGCCGCGGGACTCCGCCCCGTCCCCGTGCCCGCCGACGCCGACGGCGTCCGCCCCGAACTCCTCGAAGCCGCCTTCCGCGCCACCGGCGCCCGCGTGTTCGTCTGCCAGCCGCTCTTCCAGAACCCCACCGGAGCGGTCCTCGCACCCGAACGGCGCCGGGAGGTCGTCCGGATCGCCCGCGCCGCCGGAGCCTTCGTCGTCGAGGACGACTTCGCCCGCCGGCTCGTCCACGAGGACGCCCCGCCGCTGCCCGCCCCGCTCGCCGCCGAGGACCCCGACGGCGTCGTCGTCCACGTCTGCTCGCTCACCAAGGCCACCTCGCCCAGCCTGCGCGTCGGCGCCCTGGCCGCCCGCGGTCCCGTCCTGGAGCGACTGCGCGCCATCCAGGTCGTCGACAGCTTCTTCGTGCCCAGGCCCCTCCAGGAGGCCGCCCTCGAACTCGTCGGCTCACCCGCCTGGCACCGCCACCTCCGCGCCGTCTCCCAGGAGCTCAGGAGCCGCCGCACGGTGATGACGGGTGCGGTGGCCCAGGACCTGCCCGGCCTGGCCCTGCCCCACGTCCCCTCCGGCGGCTACCACCTGTGGCTCCGCCTCCCCGACGCCCTGCCCGAGGCCTCCCTCCTCGGCGCCGCGCTGCGGGCCGGCGTCGCCGCCGCCCCCGGCCGCCCCTACTTCTGCGCCGAACCCCCCGCCGGACACATCCGGCTGAGTTTCGCGGGTGTCGCGGGCCCCACCGAGATCGCGGAAGGGGTGCGCCGGCTGCGGACGGCCGTCGACGAGCTCACCGGGTGAGCGGCGGGCCCGGCCGGGCGGACCTCCCGGCCGGGCCCGGACCGGCCCTGGCCCGCGGCAAATTCACCTGACAACCCGCCGCGGCTCCTGGAAGCCTGCGGCCATGGAAGACAGCGCCCTCCCGGACACCCCCGCCGGCCCCGTCATGCACGGGGCGTACGAGATCTCAGCCGACCCGGCGCGGATCGACGCCGCCCTCGTCCACCACTGGCTCTCCACGGACGCCTACTGGGCCCTCGGCCGACCTCGGGAGAAGCAGGACAGCGCCATCGCGGGCTCGCTCAACCTCGGGGCCTACGACCGCGAGACCGGCGCGATGAGCGCCTACGCGCGGGTAGTCACCGACTACGCCACCTTCGCCTGGCTCTGCGACGTCTACGTCGACCGCCCGGCCCGCGGCACCGGCCTCGGCACCGCGCTCGTGGCCGCCGTCCGCGACCACCTGGCACCGTACGGACTGCGCCGCATCATGCTCGCCACCGCCGACGCGCACGGCGTGTACGAGAAGGTCGGTTTCACGCCACTCCAGAATCCGGACAAGTGGATGGCTCTCGGGCAGCAGTGAGCCCCACCCCCTCCCGCCCCTCGAATCAACCCCTTGACCTGCGGGGCCACCGGCCTCACGATCGCGGCCATGGGTCTTAGGGTGACGCTCGTCACGGCGGCACGCAGCTCCTCCCTGCTCGCCGAACGCTTCGACGACGACCGGCCGCTCGACGAGGCCGGCTGGTACGAGGTGCAGCAGGCCGCGCCCGCGCTCATCCCGCTCGGCTCCGCCGAGCTGCGCTACTGCTCCCCGACCCCGCGCAGCCGCGCCACCGGCACCGCCCTCGGATACGCGCCGCTCGCCCAGCCCGCGCTGCGCGACTGCGACATGGGCCGCTGGCGCGGCCTGACCCTCGCCGAGGTTGCCGCCCTCGAACCGGCCGCCGTCGACGCCTGGCTCACCGACGCCCGCACCGCCCCGCACGGCGGCGAACCGCTCCTCGCCTTCATCACCCGCATAGGGAACTGGCTCGACACCCGCCCCGCCGACGACGGCGCCATCGTCGCCGTCGCCGAACCCTCCGTCGTACGGGCCGCCCTCGTGTACGCCCTCAAGGCACCGCCCGCCACGTACTGGAACGTCGACGTCCGCCCCCTCTCCACCGTCACCCTCACCGGCCGGCCCGGCCTCTGGCACCTCCACCTCGACACGGCCTTGCGCTGAACAGACGAGCGTCCGGCGAGCGGGGCGCGGGCGACCGGCTAGCCTGAGAGCACGATGAACCGTTTGACCACGTCATGGGGCGCCTTCACGCTGACCCGCTTCCCCGAGGACCCGCGCGACCAGCTGCGCGCCTGGGACGCGTCCGACGAGTACCTCCTCGGCCACCTCGCCGAGTCCGGTACCGACCTGTCCGGCACCGTCGCCGTCCTCGGCGACCGCTGGGGAGCACTCGCCACCGCCTTGCAGGCCGCCGGACCCGGCGAGCTCGTGCAGATCTCCGACTCGTACCTCGGCCGCCGGGCCACCGAGGCCAACCTCGCGCGAGCCGGGGCCGCCCCGGACGCCGTCCGCCTGCTCACCACGCAGGACCCGCCGCCCGCACGGATCGACGTGCTCCTCGTCCGCGTCCCCAAGAGCCTCGCGCTCCTGGAGGACCAGCTGCACCGGCTCGCGCCCGCCGTGCACGAGGGCACCGTGGTCGTCGGCACCGGCATGGTCAAGGACATCCACACCTCCACCCTCAAGCTCTTCGAGCGGATCCTCGGCCCCACCCGCACCTCCCTCGCGGTGAAGAAGGCCCGACTGATCCACACCACCCCCGACCCGGCCCTCACCCCGGGCCGGAACCCCTGGCCGTACCGGTACGACCTCCCGGCCGACACCCCCGCGCCCGGCCTCCCCGGACTCACCGTCACCAACCACGCCGGTGTGTTCTGCGCCGACCGCCTCGACATCGGCACCCGCTTCCTCCTCGCCAACCTCCCCGGCGGCTTCGGCCGGGCCCGCGTCGCCGACCTCGGCTGCGGCAACGGCGTCGTCGGCCTCGCCATCGCCCTCGACGAACCCGAGGCGGAGCTGGTCTTCGCCGACGAGTCGTACCAGGCGGTCGCCTCGGCCGAGGAGAACTTCCGCACCCACGTGGGCGACCGGCGCACGGCCGAGTTCCTCGTCGGCGACGGCCTCTCCGACCTGCCCGCCGGCTCCGTGGACCTGGTCCTCAACAACCCCCCGTTCCACAGCCACCAGGCCACCACCGACCGCACCGCCCGCCGCATGTTCTCCGACGCCCGGCGCGCCCTCCGCCCCGGCGGCGAGCTGTGGGTCGTCGGCAACCGCCACCTCGGCTACCACGTCACCCTCCGCCGCATCTTCGGCAACAGCGAACTCGTCGCCAGCGACGCGAAGTTCGTCGTCCTGCGCGCCGTACGGCAGGCCTAGGGCAGCCCCGGCAGGCCCAGGACCGCGCTGGGAGGCCCAGGGCAGCCCCGGGAGGCCCGGGCCCGCCTCGCGCGGCCCGGGCCTGCCCCGGCTCAGCCGCCCCAGTTACGGGAGCACAGGACGAGCTGGTAGCCGTCCGGGTCGGCGACGGTGACGCCCCACTCGTCCCAGTACGGGTTGTGCGGGGTCACCCGGGTGCCGCCGACGGCCAGCAGCCGCTCCACCTGCTCGTCCTGGACCGGCGCGCCGAGGTAGACGACGAACAGGTCGTCGACGGTCGGCGCCGGCTCCAGCGGGTTCCCGGGATCGCGGGTCAGCTCGAAGTGCCAACTCCCGTCCGCGGGCCCGACCATCAGCAGTTCGTGCTTCCCCGGCTCCGGGTCGGTGCTCCGCCACTGCACCTCGAGCCCCAGCCCGTCGACGTAGAACCGCTCGGCGGCGGCGATGTCCCGCGAAGGACGAGCGATCCGGACGCGGGTCTGTGCGTTGATCATCATGCCGCCAGGCTAGGCGGTGGCGGTGGCGGTGGCGGTGGCGGTGCCGCCGGGACGGGGACCGGTCGGATCGAGCGACTCCCCTGACGGCGCTCACCAGTCGGGGAAGGCCAGGTCCAGGGCCCTGACCCGGTCCTCCCCGGCGGTGACCGAGAGCGTGGCGATGCGCTCCCGGCGGAAGGTGAACATCAGCGCCGCGACCGGACGGCCCCCGACGAAGGCGACCGCGCCGACCGCTCCGTCGACCAGCGCGGGCCGGGACGCGTCGGCGAACCGCGCGAAGGCGGCGGCGCCCTCGGCGACGGCGGGGGCGCCGTGCACCGGGCCCCGGTCGGAGTACGCCACGACGTCCGGATCCAGGACGGCCGCCAGCGCGCGGGCGTCACGCGCGCGTGCGGCCGCCAGGAACCGGTCCACCAGCACCCGTTGCCGCCCGGGATCGTCGGCGCTCCGGACCGTCCCGACGCCCCGGACCCGCTCCCGCGCCCGTCGCGCCAGCCGCGTCACCTCCACCGGAGAGTCCCCGGTGATCCGCGCCGCCTCGGCCGGCGGCAGCCCGAAGAGGTCGTGCAGCACGTACGCGATCCTCTCCTCGGCCCCCAGCGACTCCAGTACGACGAGCAAGGCCAGCCACACGGACTCGACGTCGGCCACGGGCGCGGAGGCCGGATCCCCGGTGGGAGGCCGTCTTCCGGACCGGGCGGGTCTCGCCGCTTCCGGCGCGTCCCGAGCGGGCTCCTCGCCCCCGGCGGGCCCGGCGTCCGGGTCGGTGGTGTCCGCCGTGACTCGTGTGGCGGCGCCCGTGTCGGTCGTGTCCGCCGTGACTCCCGGGGCGGCGCCCGCGTCCGTCCTGTCCGTCGTGGCGCCCGTGTCCGTCGCACCCGCCGTGGCTCCGAAGCCGTCCGGCGTTCCCCGGCGGTCGCGCCGCCGTGGCCCGGTCGCGGCCCGATCCTGGAGGCCGCGCACGCAGGCCTGGCCGACGAGGGCCGTCAGCCAGGCTCGTACGGCGGCGCCGCCGTCGCGGCCCAGGCCCGCCCGTGCCGAGGCGAGCATCTCCTCGGCTTCGGCCGGAGACCCCATCATCCGGAGGGCCACGCCCCGCAACTGGTCCTCGTGCGCGTCGAAACGGAGGTTCAGGGCGGTCAGAAACGTGTCGTCGGACATGGCGTCACACTCCTCGTAGGTTCCGTCACCCGGTTGACGCGAGGGGCGACCCGGATGTGACAGGGCCCGGACGCGGGGACGGGCGGCGCCGAGTCCGGAGTCAGCCCCTGACGACCGTCCGGGCCACGCGCAGGGCCGGTCCGGCGAGTTCCGCCTCGACGTCCGCGGACCTCGCGGGGTCGAGCACGATCCGGGCCTCGACGTCCACGCCCCCGGTCAGCAGGCGGTGGCGCAGGTGGGTCGGGGGGTGCGTGGAGTCCACCTGGTGCCCGCGCCGCTCCGCGACGCGGCGCAGGCGCTCGTACTCGTGCGCCGGAATCGACGCGCCGTGGGCGGCGACGCGTTCCCACAACCCCTCGGCGGGATCCTCGCGGCGCGCGCCGCCGATCCGGGTCCGCGCCGCCACGACCTCGCGGCGGAGCTCCCCCTCGACGCTGCCGGAGACGAGGAGGCGGTCCATCAGACCGGCCGCCGCCACCGTGCCCCCGGCGTGGGCGGCGGACGCGTCGGCGAGGTACTCGGCGCGCTGCGAGTCGCGGAGGGTGAGGTGCTCCAGGAGGACGAGCGCGCCTTCGACGAGCAGCCGGGGCGGAGCGGTGAGCAGATTGACGAGGTCGTCCATCAGGCCGTCGGGGTGCTTCGGGGCCAGCGTGTAGCGCCAGGTCGCCAGCGACTGGAAGGCGCTGCCGACGAGCAGGCCGTGGCGGGTGTCCCCGTGCGCGTAGTGGCCGAACTCGTGGCCGAGGACGGCGACCCGTTCCTGCGGGGACAGGATCCGCCACAGACCGAGACCGAGGCGCAGCACGCGGTGCCGGCGGATGCCGTAGGTGGTCACCGAGGCGTTGGCGTCCGCCCCGATCACCACCTCGCGCACGCCGGTCGTGCCGACCTGCTCCGCGATCTCGTCGAGCAGCGCGAAGAGCCGCGGCGCGTCCTGCCGCCGCAGCACGGGCAGGTCGCCCGCCAGCCGCGCGAGCTTGGCGAACCGGGGCCGCAGCACGACGGCGAGCGCGATCAGCAGGCCCCCGAGCGCGGGCAGCAGGCCGCGGCCCCACTGGGCGACGAGCAGCCACAGTCCGCCCGCGAGCAGCGCGACCGTCACCCCGTGGACCGCCACGGCGAGCGCCGCAGCGAGCACGCCGTCCCGCCCGCGCCGCGCGCCCACCGCGCCCGTGCCCCCGACGGTCGGCTCCGCGCCGTCCGACGCGCCCGCGTGGGCCGGCGCCCCCGCCGTGCCCGAGAGCTCCGCGAAGAGCTGCTCCCCGTGCCGGTGCGCCAGGCTCCGCCGGAGGCGCTCCACGCGCCCGCGTGCCTCCTCGTGCCGCACCTCGGGGTCCACGTTCCAGTCGCAGGCGGCGCACCACGTGACGTACGCCCCGCCGCCCGGTCGACCGCCTGTGCCGTCTCCGTCATCGCACCCTGCCCCCTCGGCGGACCCCTCGCGGTTCCGCCCGTCCTGATTCGTTCTCGTTCGTCGTGCCGTACTCGGTACGCGTGTGTCGTGCTCGTACGTCGTGCCCGTACTCGGTACGTCGTGCCCGTACTCGGTACGTGTGCGTCGTGCGCGCACGTGATTCTGGTACCGCCCTCGCGCGCGCGTGCGGGCGGGGAGCCGCAGAAGGGGCCGGCCCGGCGCCAGTGG